>DODG01000237.1:0-1862 GCA_003509065.1 Acidobacteriota bacterium | reverse complement strand
CCTTTAACGCACAATACTGCTTCCTCATCACCATACATATCGTCGCTTGTAGTTTTAACCGAGGTATTCCCACCGCCGTGTAACACAAGATCGGGGTTTCGTCCGATTAATCTTGTAACGTAAACGCAAAGTGCAACGTCCTCATTCACTCCCTGAAAAAGGTTATTAGATTTCATTTGGGAGAATTCTTTATTCGACCATTTGCTAAACATAAGCTTGATCCACAAATAATGACCGCAAGCCAGCTTTTGAGGCTTCGCAGATTCCCCGCTCGGTTATTAATCCAGTCACATATCTTGCTGGAGTCACATCAAAGGCGAAATTTGATACATTACTACCTTGAGGATAGATTTTTACCTCGACGATTTCCCCTGATTCTTGAACGCCCTTTATAACCGATAATTCTTCCGGGGCTCTTTCTTCTATCTTTATATCCTTAACACCGTCTGAAATCCGCCAATCAATCGTTGAACTAGGAAGGGCCACATAGAATGGCACATCATTATCGTGAGCGGCCAAAGCTTTCAAGTATGTGCCGATTTTGTTGCACACATCACCTGAAGACGTAGTGCGATCACTCCCTACAATGCATAGGTCCACTAATCCCTTTTGCATCAAGTGTCCTCCTGCGTTATCAGCAATTATCGTATGAGGAACGCCATGTTGACCTAACTCCCAAGCTGTGAGACTAGCTCCTTGATTTCTAGGTCTAGTTTCATCTACTAATACGTGAATCGGGATTCCAGCGTCGTGAGCTTTATAAATGGGGGCTAAGGCAGTTCCCCAGTCAACCGTCGCCAACCACCCTGCATTACAGTGCGTCAATATTCTCAGGGGACGGACTTTACCTTGCTTGATGCTGAATTGCCTTAAAAGTTTTAGCCCATGTTCACCTATCAATTGATTTAGCTCAACATCTTCATCAGATAATTGGCTTGCGTTATTTCGCGCGACGTCGATCCGCTGTTCTTCCGCAGTTAATAACAGCTTATCTTTCATTTGATCTAAGGCCCATCGAAGATTCACTGCAGTCGGCCTCGTAGACAAAAGCAATTCGTATGCAGACTCAATACCGCGGTTTGAGGAATCTCGAAGCATAGCGAGATACATACCGAATGCAGCAGTCACTCCGATTAGCGGGGCTCCTCGAACCTGCATATTTTTGATTGCGTCTGCCGCGTGCTCTATTTTTGATAATTTTCTAATAACAAACCTGTGGGGCAATTCGGTCTGATCGATAATGCATATCGCAACCCCTGAATCATCCAACCAAATGGTTCGGTAATTTTCATCATTTACTCGCATACAACCCGCCTTGATAAAGGTGGCACATCATGTATTCAACAAAAATATCGAGTCTCATCAGCGCTTTGCTTTCAGACGACATACTACACAGCGTGCTCATTGAACCATAGGGCAAGTAAAAGACTTAGCCTCAAAATTCCACACAGCAGGATTTATGTCCCGAGTCACTTCGAGTGTCAACCGCCTATAAAAAACATCCTTGATGACAAGGAGTATCTATCACGTCAACTTAAATTGGTTTTCGGAGGTCTGTATATCTAAACCAAATTACCATAAGCGAGACTAATCCAAGCACGGCAAAAAGTCGGATCGCATGACTAAGCCCAATCGTATCTGCGGTGAGTCCCAATAATAAACTACCAAACGGGTAGAGGCCCATCATCACTACCTGAAAGCCCATGACTCTACCCCAGCGATTTGCCGGAGATGTAAGGAGGATAATAGACGCATGAGTGACAATGAATACCCCAGAAACAATACCAAGAGAAACTATAGAAATAACTCCGAGCAATGTGGTTTCAGTGAACGAAAAACCGATACAACCGATCATTTGAACA
>DODG01000104.1:6945-7274 GCA_003509065.1 Acidobacteriota bacterium | reverse complement strand
GGTCCTGAGGAGTCATCTCAAATGGGTGAGGAGATGCTCTAGTTGGCGTTCACCGACCTACAGTCGTTTCTTGCGCTGCTTGAAAAAGAGGGCGAGTTGAAGCGGGTGACCGAGGTAGTCGATCCAGAGCTAGAAGTGACAGAAATTGCTACGCGCGCTGTCAAAGAGAATCTACCAGCGCTTCTTTTTGAGAATGTTAAAGGTTCACGATATCCGCTGGTGATTAATTCTATGGCCACCATGCGGCGAATTGAGATGGCCTTGGGTCGTCCGCCAGATGCTCTGGGTGAAGAGATTGTCCGGTTTATGGAAGACGTTAACCCTCCGAG
>DODG01000104.1:3008-6556 GCA_003509065.1 Acidobacteriota bacterium | reverse complement strand
AACTCGGCGCGCACTTTCGCAGCAGGTTGTCGAAGAGCCTCATCTCGACGAACTTCCGACATTGAAATGCTGGCCTGAAGACGGTGGGCGATTCGTTACCCTACCTCTGGTGATGAGTCGAGATCCCAAAACAGGTGCAGGGAATATGGGGATGTATCGAATGCAGGTTTATGATCAGCGCACCACTGGGATGCATATGCAACTCCAGAAAGGTGGAGGGTTCCACTACCAGATCGCTGAGAAAGCTGGCCAGCCATTAGAGATGGCAGTGGCGGTGGGAGGTGACCCTTCTTTGATCATAGCGGCAATAATGCCGCTGCCTGAAGGGTTAGATGAAGTTGCTTTTTCAGGGATAGTACGCGGCAGTCGTACTCCGCTCGTGAGGGCTAAAACGGTCGATTTAAATGTCCCTGCGCATGCTGAGTTTATATTTGAAGGGATTCTGAGGCCAGGAGTACGGAAACATGAAGGGCCATTCGGTGATCATTTTGGACATTATTCCGCTTCAGCCGATCATCCCGTGTTCGAAATAAATCGAATTACCCGTCGCAAAAACGCGATATATCCCGCAACAGTTGTAGGACGTCCGCCTCAAGAAGATCGATATATGGGTGATGCAGCTCAACTTGCTCTGACGCCTTTAATTCGTCTCATACGGCGAGAAGTCAAAGATATGTGGGCTTATTACGAAGCAGGTTTCCATAACTTGCTTGTTGTTTCTGTTGATCCTCGCTATCAGCGTGAACCAATCAAAACAGCACTTGGATTATTAGGCGACGGGCAACTTTCTCTGACAAAGAATCTTGTGCTTGTGGGTCCCGATGTAAATCCAAGGGACCCCAGCCAGGTGATCCAGGCGATTCGTAGAAATTTTGATCCAGATCAAGACTTCCATCTGATCGCTCGCACGGCAGCTGACACATTGGATTTCACAGGAGAGGCCACGCACAAGGGCTCCAAGATGATCCTTGATGCGACGGCCGGCCCATCAGGTGAAGGGAGTCCTACTGCGGTGGCTTTGCCGTCGAATCTCTCATCCATATCATCGGTTGTTTCTAAATACAGACTTGTAGGGCGGACGATGCTGGCAGTTCAGGTATCGGATCAGGGGAGACAGGTTGTGCAGAAGTTAGTGGACAACCCTCTTTTGATTGGAGTTAAGATCGTCGTCGCCGTTTCAGATGACGTGGACATCGAGGACGATGAGAGTCTCCTTTGGGGGATATTTACAAGATTCGATGCTGTACGTGACGTTATTTTTTCGGACACTGAATTTCGAGGTCTTGCCCCGGTGTATTCAGGAGTTATGGGAATAGATGCAACCTGGAAACAGGGTTACCAGAAACCTTTGGTCATGGACCCTAAAATAATAAAGAAAGTAGATTCGGAATGGTCCCGATACTCGAAGTAGCTGATCCTGAACTTCAGGTTGAAATCAACCTTTCAGATAAACGATTATTTCCAATTTGGGACAAGGTTCAAGCTGGAGAGCGCCTCTCAAGTTCTGAGGGAGTTACTTTACTTGACACAGATGATTTATCTGGGGTAGGCCGTATGGCCGACTTCGCGAAAAAGCGGATCACAGGTGACAAGGTCTACTTCGTTCTTAACCGACACGTAAATCCAACGAACATTTGCGTGCTCAGTTGTAAGTTCTGTGATTTTGCAAAAAAACCTGGTGATAGTGACGCCTATGAGATGTCTATTGAGGAAATCTTGGACCATGTGGACGAAGATATACACGAGATTCATATCGTCGGAGGGCATCACCCGACATGGCCGTTTGAGTATTACGTTGAGATGGTCAAAGCTATCCACGAGAAGGCGCCACATGTTCAAATCAAGGGGTTCACTGCATCTGAGATTGATTACTTTCAACGGCGCTGGAAAGTCATGCCTGAGGAGTCGTTGGCAATTTTGAAGGAAGCCGGTCTCCAGTCGATGCCTGGTGGTGGCGCTGAGGTGTTTTCATCGCGCGTTCACAAGATTTTACTTCCTGGTAAGGCAAATGCAGATCGATGGGCTGAAATACATAAAACGGCGCATCGTATGGATATACCAACAAACTGTACGTTGCTTTACGGACATATCGAATCATTCGAAGAGCGTGTTGAGCATTTAGTTCGCTTGCGTAACATTCAAGACGAAACCGGTGGATTTCTAGCGTTCATTCCCTTGGAGTATCAAGTTGGAATGACCAAGCTACGCCCTCGGCATACACCTGCGATGGACGATCTTAAGATGATTGCTGCAGCTCGCTTGATTCTTGACAACATTAAGTACATAAAAAGTTATTGGGTGATGCTGGGCGAAGCCACTGCAAGTGTGGGTTTGAATTTTGGCGCAAACGACTTGGATGGAACGATAGGAAAAGAACGTATCGCTCATGCAGCACTTGCCGAATCTCCAGCAGGGCAAGCCAGAGAGCGAATGGCGTCTTTTATACGAGACGCACGCCGTATTCCCGTGGAACGCGATGCGTTGTACAACGAAATTAAGGTGTATGAACATTAATCAGCCATTGCTTTCAATTGGGCACATGACCTATCTGAATTCAGAGGTTTTCTATTGGAAACTTTCTAAAACTTCTTTTAAATTAGTCCCTATGCCTCCGCGCGCTATGGCCGCTGCCCTTGAACGCGGGGAACTAGCGGCTGGTCCCCTTCCACTGGCGGAGATTTTGCGTATGGGTGATCAAGTTCGCTCTTTGGGCGATTTGGGCGTTTCTTCTCACGGCGCCGCTAAAAGTGTGTTTTTGTTTTCCCGAGTGCCGGTTGAAAAATTGTCCGGTATGAATGTTGCGGTGACATCGCACACAGCGACTTCGATTCAATTGTTACGAGTGCTATTTAATGATTTTTGGAACGTATCGGACCATAAATTTGTTGGAGTGGACTGTTCCCATGAAGCCGCATTGTGGATTGGTGACCCTGCGCTGGAGCGACGCTATTCCTCTGATTACGATTTTATCTACGACCTCGGCACTGCTTGGACTACTTTGACCGGTAAGCCATTTGTGTTTGCAGAATGGGTTGTTCGTACCGATGTCCCGATTGAACAGGCATATGAACTTGAGAGGCAGTTGTTGAAGGCCACACAGGAGGGTATACGCACTATTGATGAAATAAGTAGATTCCGCGCAAACCATTTCTTGACGGAATCAGAAGTAAGTGACTATGTGAGAAATTTTTCATATTTCCTTGGTGAGGATGAGCGGTCGGGCCAAAAGGAATTTCAGCGAAGACTTGACCAATTACCCGCCTCGAGCCCCGATTTAACGGCCGCAGAATCACTAAGGTAGGCAAAGGTTATTTAGGCATCGTGATAGATGTTCGAAATTTAGGAACAATGCTCCAACAGATTAAAAACAAGATTTTTTCAGGCATACGGATTACGGGTGAAGAAGGCTTATGGCTATTGCGAGAAGCCGAATTGTTGGATTTGGTCCCGCTCGCGGACTATTGGCGTCAAAAGCATAATCCTAATAAATATGTGTCATATGTGGTCGACACGAACCTTAACTACACCAATCTATGTGACGCTTATTG
>DODG01000104.1:1655-2639 GCA_003509065.1 Acidobacteriota bacterium | reverse complement strand
GAACAAATCATGGACAAAATCGAACGCGCTCGTAAAAATGGCGTTAGGACTGTGTTGATGCAAGGGGGGCTAAACTCAGATCTTCAACTGGACTATTACTTGAAAATGGTTTCTGAGACGAAGAAACGGTTCCCAGATGTGACACCGCACTACTGGTCGGCTCCTGAGATAGTTCGTATGACCGAAGTTTCCGAAATGTCATATGAACAGGTTTTTGAGGCTTTGTGGGACGCCGGACAGCGGTCAATGCCAGGGGGAGGTTCCGAAATTCTCTCTAACGAAGTGAAGGCTACAGTATCAAGATTTAAACCCAAGGACACCGTAGATCAATGGACGGAAGTGCACGCTGCAGCTCACAAGGTCGGATTTAAGACCACTGCAACGATGATGTACGGGCACGTGGAAAAAGACCGGCATGTCATCGAGTCGCTTGAGCATATTCGCGATGTCCAGGATCGAGCGTTAAAAAATGCAAATAATGGCGGATTTACCGCATTTATTCCTTGGTCTTATAAAAAGGACAATACGGCTTTAGCAAAACTGATCGATGAGGAAGCTGGACCTAATCAGTATCTTAGGATCATTGCGATTTCACGAATCATGCTTGATAACGTTCCGCACATTCAAGCTTCCTGGTTTTCAGAAGGAAAAAAAACAGGTCAAATCGCACTTAGATTTGGGGCCGATGATTTTGGTGGAACTCTTTTTGATGAAAACGTGATGCTTGCAGCTGGGTTCTATAACCGAACCACCGAAGATGAAGTGCGTGAGATGATTTCTGAGGCTGGATTCTCACCGATCCAGCGACTTACCAACTACGAAATAGTTGAAGGCCAGAAAATTGAGCCGGCATTATCGAATTAGTACCTGATTGACTGAATATTAACCATGACCATTAACGATAATAAGATCATATTTGGTCACAGCCCGGATGCTGATGACGCGTTCATGTTTTTTGCAATGGAACGAAAATATGTTGAAATT
>DODG01000104.1:802-1243 GCA_003509065.1 Acidobacteriota bacterium | reverse complement strand
GGCAAGCTACCGGTGACAGCAATTTCAGCAGCACGGTACCCTGACGTAGCTGAACACTATCGAATAATGTCGTGCGGGGCATCAGTCGGGCGCAACTATGGTCCTATGGTTGTTTCAACTGAGATTCTTACGGAATCTGATCTTGACTATAAAAAAATAGCTGTTCCAGGCCGGTTTACTACTTCTTGGCTTTTGTTCCAGATCTTCGGCCCTAATAATTGTGAACCGTTGTTTATGGAATTCGACGATGTGGGTGCGGCAGTTAAAGATGGACGCGCTGATGCCGGAATATTACTGCATGAAGGTCAGATACTTTACGAAAAACAAGGCTTTCACGGGGTGATGAGTCTTGGAGAAAAATGGCATCAAGCAACAGGTCTTCCAATCCCTCTTGGAGTGGATCTTGTCAGTCGGCATATTAACGATGAGCTGGCTCAGCAA
>DODG01000104.1:0-415 GCA_003509065.1 Acidobacteriota bacterium | reverse complement strand
GAGTATGCGTTGAGTTTTGGGCGTGGGATTGACTCTGACGATGGCAAGAAGTTTGTACGTATGTATGTGAATGAGGACACTGTAGATATGGGACAGGAGGGGAGAGATGCCCTTGAAAAATTGTTTTCAATGGCTGTTGAAAGGGGAGTCATTACGAAATTACCGAAGCTCGATATTGTTCAGGCTGAGTGAGCGTTGAGTCAAAACTGCAACTTCGCACATAATCAACTGAGTCAATCCATAGTTATTAGATTTTTGAATAGGCCATATTAAGAATTTGAGTCAGTACTTTGGTAAGCGCGAGCCTTTCGCCGCAAGCATAAGTGGAGCCCCTGCCACCACTGTCATTGTGATTTTAAATATCGGATTATTTATTGGCGTGCTTGTCACCGGAGGTGCCGATACCCAGAATCTT
>DODG01000322.1 GCA_003509065.1 Acidobacteriota bacterium | reverse complement strand
CACCACCACGTGAATCGCGCCGTTTTTCTTCGGCTTCGTTCACCTTTATGGCGCGCCCATCAACTTCGTTACCGTTCAGCTCTTCGATCGCCCGCTTAGCATCGTCACTCGACATTTCAACGAACCCAAAACCACGGGATCGTCCCGTGTCGCGGTCCGTTATTACGTTAGCGGAAGTCACTGCTCCAATTGCCGCAAACATTTCTTCAAGCTCTGCTTCCCCAGTCGACCAAGGCAAATTCCCTACATACAGTTTCATTAATCAATACCTATAAAAAAATAATTCAAATTTATTGCGTGGTTACCTGCCCTTAAATCTGACCACACACCTTCAAAGCTACGGCACACAACATAGAATGCTGTAACACGACTAGAAGCGATTGCTAACTACTAACTGAGGTTGGAACTCTGCGAGAAGTACGAGGCTGGTTTTCTAATTCGGGTCGATTCTACATGGGTTCTTCTAAATAAACACCAAACTTACAACTGGATTGATACCAAGGTAATCATTGAGGAGTTAGAGGGACTTAAAACAAGAGAAGAGCAGATAAGACTACTCAAGGAACTTGCGAAATTGGCTGAACTTCCCGACTTTGACGACGGTCCATTATCGCTTAAATCTGAATATCGGAAGTTTTATCCTAAATTGGAGGAGGTGGCGTAATGACTACTAAATATTATAGCGATATGACTGAAGGAGACAAAGAAACAGTTATTCAAATGTATAAAGATGCGAAGGTGGAACCAGAAACATACACCGAATACCCAAGCCCGCCTACGCTAAGATCCATGACAGGCTTCGGCGAGAGGCGCAGAAAAATCTACCTGAAAGAAAAAGGAGTACTACTATCAAAGACGTAATTTGATGAGGAAGGGTCGTGACCGAAAACGACGGGAAGGAGCAAACCCGGCAACACGAATCGCAACGCTCCTTTGTATTGAGCCACATTGCAATAAATTAGATATTTTTTTTATACCCTAGGATAATTTGATGATCCGATTTCATTTGAAGATTATTCTTATTTTGAATTAAAGGTCTAAGCAGTTCAAAACCCAGCAAATCATTTCCTCCAGGTGAGAGATTCATCGCCCAATTGATACCAAACCCAAAATGTAACTCTTTGCCTCCATAGTTGTCGGGGTTTGCTGTCTGAACGGGTGCAACAATCATTGAATCTCTTCCAGAAATGCCATCTTGATCCAAAAACTTTAGTCTTGAAGAAAAAGATATATGTTTACCTAATGAATACTGTAACCATGAATTCAGTTCTGTCTGATCGCCAAAAGACCAGTGTGAGTTATTTACAACAATCTTTCTTTTTATTTGATTTCCCCAAATAATTTTCTCATTCAGTTGTCTAGTATTTGTCAGCCCAAGAATCACTCTAGTTGCATCATCTCCAGATTGCATAGCATAGGGCATAATCATTTCAATTCTGGTGCCCATTGGGGTTAACGCTTTTCCAGTTTGATCAGCACTACCTATAGATTTTTGATAAGAGACTTCGCCATGCCATTTGGACATATTTTTTTCTCTTATTTTAAATAGTGCACTCAAAGTAATATCTGAAAGATCGCTGGTTGAGGTATTAAAGTGTCCTATGAGGTCTCTTTCCATCATTGGTGAGTAAGTACTTAATTTCATTTCTTTGGACAAATAAGTTCCCATTACCATTAGTGTTAGATTGTTAGAGGGCGCATACATTCCTTCAACCATTGTCATCTTCATGTCCATATTTTCTGGAATCACAGATAGTTTTGTAGGCATCTCAAGAATCTTTGAGTTGGAAATATTATTTCCATTTGAAATATTGTGATTCATCTTCATCAATCCATGTTTAATTGAAAACATGAATCCCTCATGATGCATATTTCCCATTACTCCTATAGGAGATGGAGGATGTAAATTGGAATGATGTTTGTCCTCCATCATGCCCATACCTGAGTGCTCGTGGTCTTTAGAGGCTACATCCGAGGAAACTATTCCTGACAGAATAACTAGGATTTTCAGTAGATTGTTCATATACGAAAGATTCAAAGGTTTGTTTAACTCTACGGCCTCCCGGCTAGTTTGAGCAAACGTGAGAAAATTCAAGGGCCGTTGATGATTTTGGGGTAACGTACTGCGCCGGAGTAAAAATACAATGATAAAGATTAGTAGCGTCGAGAGCCTTCACTGCGATGCCGGTTGGCGCAATTTCTCCTTTTTGAAGATCACTACAAACGACGGCATCGTCGGCTACAGCGAGTACAATCAGTCGTACGGCAGCAAAGGCTTATCCACCGTCATTGGCCAGTTGGCGCCGCTCATCATCGGATCAAATCCGCTCGACAATGACGTCATCTTCGCAACACTGTATGCAACCACACGGCAGGCACCCGGTGGCATCAATGCCCAGGCGATCGCGGCGATCGAGAACGCCGTGATGGATATCAAAGGCAAGGCACTCGGTGTACCTGTCTATCAGCTTCTCGGCGGTGCTATGCAAGACCGGTTGCGGCTTTACTGGAGCCATTGCGGTACTTACCGAATGCACGAGTCGACTGCCGACTACCTGGGTAAGAAGCCACTGGCATCACTTGACGACATTCGCGCGCTCGGCGAAGAAGTGAAAACCCGTGGCTTCACAGGACTCAAGTGCAACATGTTTGTATTCGGTGGCGGGCTTGATGGGAATGCGAACTACACCCATGGATGGCGGAGGTCATTCCCGGGACGGAATGCAGAAAAGCCGTTGATACGTTCCGTCTACCAGCAGATTGAAGCGTTTAATGAGGGCACCGGTGGCGACGTCGATATTTTGCTGGACCTTAATTTCAATTTTACGACGGAAAGTTACATCAGGATGATCCGCGCACTGACACCGCTGGATCTGTTCTGGTGTGAACTCGACGTCTATAACCCGGAAGCACTCGCGACCATCCGCAATCGCACAGATACGCCGATTGCCTCCTGTGAGTCGCTGTACGGTATCCGCGACTTTCGGCCCTACTTCCAGATGCAGGCCATGGACGTCGCCATCATCGACGTACCCTGGAACGGTATCTGGCAGTCCTACAAGATCGCAACCATCGCTGATGCGCACGACGTGAATGTGGCGCCGCACAATTTCTACGGTCATCTCTCCACTATGATGAGCGCGCATTTTTGTGCGGCGGTGCCTAACTTTCGGATCATGGAGATCGACATCGATGACGTCCCCTGGAAAGACGACCTGGTCACCCATCCGCCAGAAATCGTCGACGGTCACCTGATTGTGCCGGATCGCCCGGGCTGGGGATGTGATATCAATGAGGATGCTGTCAGGGCTCATCCACCCAGGTAGTCACTCGGACATCCGAAACGCGTCCAACGAAACCACCCGCTGACCCCGGGTCTCGGCGAACCGACTGGGGCGCCGTCGACGCGTCCACGGTGAGGTCGGTGGCACTGGTCGATTGATCAGCTGAATGAGGCGGACGCGAACAAATCCGCCCCCTCCTCAACTAGAGCATCTGCAATTTGAGTAGGTTTTGGATGT
>DODG01000105.1 GCA_003509065.1 Acidobacteriota bacterium | reverse complement strand
CTTTACTAGCCACTTTAAATCACCCTTCTTGCCCGAAGTTCAGCAATATCGTGCTCAGTAAACTGAAGTTCCTCGCGAAGAATTTCTGCTGTATGTTCGCCCAACTTAGGTGGATGCCGGTGAACCCCAGCAGGCGTTTGTTCGAATCGAAACGGAATTCCAGGTATTTTTAAATCCGTCACATCAGGATGGTTAGCCGTTACCACAAGTTCACGCGCCGCGACTTGATCGCTACTAAGCGCTTCCGGGACACTGTTGATTCGGGAACAGGGAATGTCTGCAGTCTCAAGAAGGTTGATCCAATAATCGCACTCCTGCGTTACAAGTTCCTCACAAATAAGCTGATCGAGTTCACCACGGTTCTCCACACGATCACGATTGCGACGAAAACGTGAGTCAACCGCCCACTCCCCATGCCCAAGCAATCCGCTAAAACGAATAAATTGGTTGTCGTTAGCTACGGTGATCACCAGTTGTCCATCGCCAGTGGGGTAAGCACGATAAGGCACTATATTGGGATGCCCATTGCCATAACGCTGCGGCATTTGACCATCGACCAGATAGGCAGAGGCAACATAGCTCAGCATTGAAATCCCGGTATCATGCAAACAAATTTCAACGCGCTGTCCCACACCCAGGCGATGACGTGCCATCAGAGCCGCGAGGATCGCATTACTCGCATACATCCCGGTACAGATATCAACAATCGCTATCCCCATTTTCATGGGCTCACCATTGATATCCCCCGTAATACTCATCAGGCCGGTCTCTGCCTGCAGGATAAAATCGTAACCCGGCTTTCCACCCTTGGGACCAGAAGTGCCATACCCACTAATCTGACAATGAACTAATTGTGGGGCATGTGACTGGCGCCACGCTTGGTCAATGCCAAGCCGTTCAATCGTTCCCGGCTTGAAGTTATCAATCAAAACATCAGCACCGGCAGCAAGTCGTTTCAGAATTGCATTACCCTCAGACGCCTTAAAGTCCAGCGTCATGCTGCGTTTATTACGATTGACACCTAGGTTATAAGCTGACTCGGAACCAACAAAAGGAGGCCCCCAGGTGCGTGTGTCGTCACCCTTTCCCGGCTGCTCCACCTTAATTACCGATGCCCCCATATCACCCAACAACATCGTGCAGTAAGGACCGGCAAGAATGCGTGTGAGATCCAACACACGAAGCCCCTCTAACGCGCCAGCCGTCTGCTTCATTCTGTTTGTGGAGCGCTCGTGTTGCCCAGCAACGATAGCTGTTTTCTAACGGCCTTCAAACAGAACCAAAAATGTCGCCATCATCATCGTTCTATTTCCGACGTGCCTGATTTTCATCTCGATCTAAACCGGCCAGGTATTCATCCATGATCCCACGGTTACGCTCCCGAAACTGTTGAAAATCGGGTTTGCGTTTGTCGAGAAACGCTTGCATCCCTTCAATCGACTCCTCAGTGCCCCAGATATTCGCTAACAGTTCCATTCCTTGCTGCCAAGAGGCGTAAAGTTGATCCGATTCGAAGTTCAACGATTTCTTCGTTGCGCGAATCGTCTGACCACTGAAGCCTTTAATTGCTTCACACCATTCCTCCGTTGCTTTCCTTAACTCCGTCTTCGGAACAACGCGATTAATTAGCCCTACCTCGACAGCTTCGTGCGCCTTAAAGGTTCGACACAGGAAAATCATTTCCCGAGCAAGGCGCTCACCAATCAAGCGCGGAATATACTGAGTCGCCCCAACAGTCGGGCAAGCACCAACCCGAGCGCCGGTCTGACCAAATATCGCGTCATCGGCCGCTATGACCAAATCACACCAGAGTGCGAGTTCATGCCCACCACCAACGCAAGGACCGTGCACCATTGCAATCACCGGTATCGGAAGTCCGCGAATGGTCATCGCAAGATTCAGCATCCGATCGTTCCACATGTAAGAGTTGGCCTTGTTCAAGCGCATCATCGCATGGAAGTCGCCACCTGCCGAAAAAGCCTTGTCGCCAGCCCCAGTAACTACAGCAACTGCTATTGATGGATCCTCACGGGTCGACTTGAGCGCCTCTGCCAGTTCATCAAGAGTTTGCTCTCTAAAGGCATTACGACTCTCAGGTCGATTTATCGTGACCCAGGCCGTGTTGTTTTGAACTTCAAAAATTATTTCCTTGTAATTTTGTTCTTCACCTGGGGATGTCATGATCGTCACAACTCCTGTCACGCATTGGGTCAGTTCGGCATACTTCGAAAAAATCGGCAACCACGACTCAACTCCACTTCCATTCACTATATATGGGGATTTTCGTCTTCTTAAGCATCTTCTTAGCCTGGAACTGCACTCGATCCACGACTTCGTCTTCATCTATCGTTAACACTTTGCCCTTCTCCATAACGAAATTTCCATCGATAATCACACTTTCACAACTGTTACCCTGGGCCGAGTAAACAAAGTTTTGCAACTCGTTATACAACGGGACCCAGTCCGGACGATGCATGTCGAAAATTGCGATATCCGCTTTCTTTCCCGCCTCCAATGATCCAATTTCTTTCTCCATATTCAACGCAATAGCACCGTTAATCGTCGCCATTTCCAACGCTTTCTCAGCAGAACCCGCTGCCGGATCATAGCGATAGTCTTTTGGGGTTACCGCTGCCAAGTAAATTAAACGAACCATGTCGTTAAAGTTTGAACAATCTGAAGCATCGGTCCCAATTGCAACGTTAACCCCCGCTTGCGCCATTTCAGTAAAACGACCAAACGCCGCCATCCCGTACGAAAGCTTCATCGCCGTGTTCGGGCAATGCACCACATTAGCCTTCGTCTTCGCCAGCATTCCGATTTCTTTCTGATTCACGTGGATCATATGAACCATCACTACGTTTGAACCCAGCGCCCCTATGTTGTAGAGATGTTCAACAGGCCGTTCACCATGCAACGCCATCGCTTCCTGAACATTTTCCAGCATGTTCGCCTGGTGCATATGGAGTACAGTGCCGTAATCGTCCGCCATCTCCTTCGATTTACGGTAAAGCGTATCAGAGCAACGGCCCATACCAACAAGAACGATGCACGGCCTTACCAAGCCGACACCATCCTGATAGTCCTTCATAAAAGCCTCATTCGCAGCCAAGCACTTCCGCGTTGAGTCAACCAGCATGTCGTGCCCCTGACTGACGTGATCAAAGGAGCGTCTTCCCATCAAACCTCGCATGCCAATTTTGGCTACTCCCTCGATGGTTTCGGCCAGGTTATAGGAGCCCGCCTCAAGAAAAGTAGTCACACCGGTTTTTAGTGTCTCCAATAACGTGCCGAGACCTCCCCAAATTTCATCCTGAGGATCGACAACCGTCGCCACTCGTCTATGTACAAAATCAGACCACCCCAAACCATTCAATGTCTCTGGAGACAATCCCCGATGCATGTGATGATAAAAATGAAGATGGGAATTGATTAACCCCGGCATGATCAGCTTATTTTTGGCATCGTAAACACGCTTAGCTGAATACTTGGCTTTGAGCAATCGAGCCTTACCGACCTCTATTATTTTATTTTTCTTGATCGCAACAGCGCCATTCCGGATAACCCGACGCTCTTTATCGATAGTGACTACCGTTCCGTTATCGATAAGCAGATCAATTGATTTTTTGTCAACCATGTTAATGAACTCCTGCATGCATCTTGTCTATGCCATATAAATGGTCTGCATGCTAAAACTACAGACCTCAGAAAAACTACGATCAGTCGAATACGTATATCTTAACTGATCCTGCCCGTTGTCGCGGTTCCTTTGTCCTCCACGATAAAAGGACAAACACATCGCTGACTGGATAGATTTCTGTATTGCTTTAAAAACTATACGGTCATTGCTGCCTAGATTTCAAACATGTTTAGCTTGATAAAATACTCAGATGGACCCCATAGTTCCTGACAACAACTGAACATGACACTGGTCGATACAAGTAGAAACAGTTAGATTGCCCAATCAGGCCCACTTCACCAAAATAACAGTACAAAATAAATTTCTAAGGAACAATACGATGGATATGGTACGTCTCGACTCCCCACCGGAACTGACAATGCCGATCGGCGAAGCCATGTTTAGTCAACGTGCGACGCGTCGCCTCGACCCAGATCGTCCGGTTTCCGACGCACAGTTACAAATCATCTTAAACGCGGCTTCCAAAGCACCGAACGGGGGTAATGCTCAACCCGCTCGTTACCTCGTAATCCGTGACAGTGACGCTATCTGTGAATTTGGCAAACTGTACTTTGAAGCCTGGTGGGCCAAACGCCGTGATGGTTATGGCTGGACCAGCAAGGCCGACATTCCAGAGAACTCGGTCTACCGCTTGCCAGCACTATTGGCCGATGAAATGGTCAATGCACCCACCATTATTCTGGTCTATTCAGAACAGTCAGGAGTGGCCGCTTCGTCTACCTTTCCTGGAGTTCAGAATCTGCTGCTGGCAGCCCGCGCACTGGGCCTTGGTAGCGTTCTGACTACGCTACATCCACAAGTGATGGAACGCGTCAACGCAATGTTCGAAGTGCCCGAAGAAATGGAGTTTCACTGTTGTATTCCCATTGGTTATCCACGCGGAAAATTTGGACCAACGAGCCGACTGCCCACCAGCGCAACCACCTCGTGGGACCGTTGGGGGCAACCGCCGCCCTGGTAACAACGTATAGCGGACTCACCTGCTAAGGGGCAGCCCCATCGA
>DODG01000182.1:9237-14398 GCA_003509065.1 Acidobacteriota bacterium | reverse complement strand
CGAACTGTTTGATGGCAAGGCTCGAATCCAAGTGTATATTCGGGAAGATGGGCTAAGCGAAGACGATTTTTCGTTATTTAAACTGTTGGATTTCGGCGATCTCCTAGGGGTTGAGGGGCGTATCTTCCGCACCCGCACAAAGGAGCTGACCATCTGGGCTTCACGACTAGAATTTCTAGCGAAATGCCTGATCCCACTTCCAGAAAAATGGCATGGCTTAAGTGATGTCGAGACTCGCTATCGTCAGCGCTATCTTGATTTCATTGTCAATCCAGATTCCAGACATGTATTTGAGGTGCGTAGCCAAATCTTGGTTGCCCTACGGACATTCTTAAATGAGCGTCGTTATTTGGAGGTTGAAACTCCGATGATGCATGGAGTTGCGGGTGGGGCACTCGCACGGCCGTTCATCACCCATCACAATGCGCTAGACATGGATCTCTATCTACGTATTGCACCGGAGCTTTATCTTAAACGCCTCGTAGTGGGTGGTGTTGAGCGCGTGTATGAAATTAATCGTAATTTTCGGAACGAAGGGGTGTCGACTCAGCACAATCCAGAGTTTACGATGCTAGAGTTCTACCAGGCCTTCAGCGATTACGAAGAGATGATGTCGCTGACTGAAGAAATGCTAGCAAGCGTAACGCGTGCGGCGACTGGTTCTTCGGACGTCACGTTTGGCAAAGATACCATCTCCTTTGCGCCTCCGTTCAGGCGGTTATCTTTAAGAGAGACGGTTCGAGAGGCCGCCGAAGAGAAGTTGGGTGAATCTGTTGGAGAGAGTGCCCTCCGTGTGCGTGAGGAAGCTGCTGCGTTGGCGGCCCGGCTTGGGCTTGAGGTGCCGTCCGGTGCTGGTGCTGGAAAGATTGTATTAGGCATATTTGAGAAGCTCTGCGAACCTCGTCTCATTCAACCTACGTTTGTGTACGATTTTCCAACTGAGATTTCGCCGCTGTCGAAGCAAACTCCTAGCGATCCAGAGACTGTTGAGCGCTTTGAGTTATATGCAGGCGGGCTAGAAATTGCCAATGGATTCAGTGAATTGAATGATCCGGCTGAGCAGCGACGGCGTTTTGAGGCTCAGCGTTTAGAACGACGGCAGGGTGACGTTGAGGCGCATGTGATGGATGAAGACTATCTGCGCGCTCTTGAGTACGGCTTGCCACCCACGGCTGGTAACGGTTTAGGTATTGATCGACTTGTGATGTTGCTTACTGACAGCCATTCAATTCGAGACGTGATCCTTTTTCCACTTATGAAACCTAAGTCAGAGTCGATTAACGCGGCTGAAAACGAATGACCCCGCCTTTCGAGCTCTACATCGCCTTGCGATATTTGCTCGCTCGCCGTAAGCAAGCGTTTATTTCTCTCATCTCAGTTATTTCCACTGCAGGAGTTTCTGTGGGAGTCATGGCTCTTCTCATCGCCCTTGCGTTGATGACCGGTTTGCAGCAGGAGTTGCGAGAGCGCATCGTAGGATCGACTGCCCACGTCTACGTTTGGAAACTTGGTGATGAGGCAGCGTTGGCAGAGTATGAGCTAGAGATTGAGCGTCTCCGTGCTGTTCCTGATGTGGAGGCAGCTGCACCGGTACTACTAGGAAAGGCGCTAGTGAAGACTGATGTTGGTGAGTCCTTTATTACCATTAAAGGTGTTGTACCTGAACTAGAACGAACTGTGACCGAGGTGGCCGAGGCGATTCAGGAAGGAAGTTTTGATGCGCTTAGCGATTCAGGGACAGGCAATCTGGCTGGGGTGGTAATTGGTGAAGGCTTGGCTTTGCAGTTGGGAGCATTCGTGGGTGACGAGGTGACAGTTCTCACGCCGCAGGGCACGTTATCTCCGATGGGAATCATGCCTAACGCTCGACGGTTTCGAGTGGTGGGTGTGTACAACATGGGTCTTCATGAATTTGATACGGGCTATGGTTACGTGTCACTTGCTGTGGCGCAGAGATTGTTTGCTAGGGAGAGTGCTGACTTCATTGAGTTAAAGGTCCAAGATATGTACGCAGCATCTCAGATTGCCCGAACAATTACGGAAATGTTAGGACCTGACTACTTGACTCAAGATTGGTCTGAGATCAACAGGTCACTGTTTTCTGCTTTATGGCTTGAGAAAATGGCGATCTCGATCACTATTGGTTTAATCGTGATGGTTGCTGCGCTGAATATTGTCGCTTCACTTATCTTGCTTGTTATGGAAAAGAGTCGCGACATCGCGATTCTTAAGACCATGGGTGCTGCGTCACGAAGCATTACGACTATCTTTATGTTGCAGGGATTAATTGTCGGATTGTTTGGCACCGCGGTTGGCGCTCTAGGTGGCCTCGTTGTTATTCAGGTCCTAGACCACTATCAGGTGATCCAGTTGCCAACTGATGTTTATCAAGTTGCATACGTGCCGTTTACGCTGGAGACTCTTGACTTTATAGTTGTAATAGTCGGCGCAGTGCTGGTTTGTTTCTTAGCGACGATCTATCCATCTCGGCAAGCGGCTCGTGTCGACCCGGCTCAGGCGCTGCGCTACCAGTGATGTAATGGCGTTCATTGAGGTAACCCAACTATCTAAGTCATATCCGTCCCGACTTGGGCCGCTTCATATTTTGCGTGGACTCACGTTACACGTAGAGCGAGGAGAAATGGTCGCGGTTGTAGGAGCTTCAGGAGTTGGGAAGAGTACGTTGCTGCAAGTGCTTGGAGGTCTTGATTCCGTTGATGACGGAATAATCAGTATTGGGGGTAGCACATTGACTACTCTATCGGATGCCGAGCGGGTTCGTTTTCGGCACCATCACCTTGGTTTTGTCTTCCAGTTTCATCACTTGTTACCTGAATTTACCGCGCTTGAGAATACGGAAATGCCGCTGCGACTTGCGCGGGTAGCACTCGATGAAGCTCGACCACGCGCGGAGGAACTCCTTCGCCGAGTCGGCCTAGGGGAGCGACTCGATCATCGTCCAGGCATGCTATCTGGAGGTGAGCAGCAGAGAGTAGCGCTCGCGCGCGCGCTCATTATGCGACCGACCGTCTTGTTGGCTGATGAACCGACTGGCGATCTCGACGAGGCGACAGCGCTGAGTCTTCACGAACTATTACGGGAGATGCACCACGAGACTCAGCTTACGTCGGTAATTGCTACTCACAACCTACGTCTGGCAAGTTCATGCGACCGGGTAATGAAACTCGCCGAGGGACATTTGAGCTTGCAGTCGTGAACTTGTGATTAAGACGATGTGTTTGAGACTGTAAAAGCTTGTGGATTACCGGTAACTGTTTATAGTAGGCGCCTAAGTTTGCTTAAGGTAGAGTTGCCGTATAATTGTTATGGAATGACCGAGCTACGGTCTGATTGATTCTTCTCACGGATAAATTTAGATGTTCGAACGCTATACCGAGCGAGCCAGGCGCGTATTATTTTTTGCTCGCTATGAGGCTAGTCAACTTGGCAGTGTGTCCATCGGGACTGAGCATCTTTTGCTAGGTCTGATTCGTGAAGGCAAAGGGCTGACCAGCCGGATTTTTGCTCGATCTCACCTTTCCCTCGAGACTATTCGAAAAGATATCGAGACCAGCACGAAAATTCCGCGAGAAAAGGTTTCAACTTCGGTTGAAATTCCGTTCAACGATGAGACGAAACAAGTGTTGCATCATGCTGCGGACGAAGCAGATCGCTTGTTGCATAACTATATCGGCACCGAACATTTACTGTTGGGCCTTTTGCGAGAGCAGCAGTCTGTAGCCGCGATACGACTCATTGAGAAGGGTATGCGTCTTGACAGTGTCCGGGAAGATATCGTGCAGTTGCTTAATGAAAAGACAAAGGTCACGCGTGTTAAGGAAACACCTTTATTAGTTGAGTTCGCACGTGATCTGACCGAGTCAGCTATGAAGAATCAACTCGACCCACTCGTAGGACGTGAGGTTGAACTCAAACGCGTGCAGCAAGTACTTTGTCGACGAACCAAGAATAATGCTGTTTTGATTGGCGAACCAGGCGTAGGTAAGACTGCCATTGTTGAGGGTTTAGCTCAAATGATTTCCGGTGGTAGTGCACCGCACTTTTTGGCTGACAAACGATTGCTTCAGCTCGACATTTCTTTAATCGTTGCGGGCACGAAATATCGTGGACAGTTTGAGGAACGTCTCAAAGCGATAATGAAAGAACTTACCGAGAATCCGAACGTTATCGTGTTTCTTGATGAATTACACACTCTGGTTGGTGCCGGTTCTGCCGAAGGTTCACTTGACGCGGCGAATATTCTCAAACCCGCACTGTCACGAGGGGAAATCAGAGTCATTGGTGCGACAACACCGATTGAGTACCGCAAGTACATCGAAAAAGATCGTTCACTTGAACGGCGTTTTCAGGTCGTGAAGGTTAATCCACCGAGTGAAAATGAAGCCATTCAAGTCTTGAACGGTGTGAAGGAACGGTATGAAGCCTTCCATCATGTCAAGTACAGCAAGGAAGCGATCCAGGCAGCTGTTTATCAATCCAGTCGTTACATTAATGATCGATTTCTACCAGACAAAGCGATTGATTTGATAGATGAGGCAGGAGCTTGCGCCAAGTTAATCGGAGTTGGACGTAGTAATGAGTTTGGTGAAATCAACAAGAGTATACGGGTGGCTGTTGAGCAGATGGAACATGCGGCTGCACAAAAAGACTATGAGAAGGCTCAGTTTTTTCGTGAACAAGAAGTAACTGCCCGTGAAAATCTGCAAACTGTGCGAGAAAATTTCGATGTGAAATCCAACACTCGGCCAATCTTGGTTGACAAGGAAGGCATCGACGAAGTTGTCTCCAAATGGACCGGTGTGCCGATCACCTCAATCCATCAGGATGAAGGTGACAAGTTGCTCCACATGGAAGCCGCGTTACACGAGCGGGTTGTCAGCCAAGAGAAAGCCGTTTCAGCATTAGCGCGGGCCATCCGTCGTTCCAGGGCTGGCCTGAAATCACCAGACCGTCCCGTTGGAAGTTTCGTTTTTCTCGGGCCTACTGGCGTTGGCAAGACTGAGCTCGCGCGCGCATTGGCAAATTTCCTTTTCGGTTCGGACAGTGCCTTAATCCGTTTTGATATGTCTGAATATATGGAGAAGCATGCGGTTTCCAAGCTGATTGGGTCACCGCCTGGTTATGTTGGCCATGAAGAGGG
>DODG01000182.1:0-8833 GCA_003509065.1 Acidobacteriota bacterium | reverse complement strand
AATATCCTTTTGCAAGTATTTGAAGACGGCCACCTCACCGACGGTTTAGGGAATCGCGTGAATTTCAAGAACACAATCCTAATCATGACGTCGAACATCGGGGCACGCTACATTCAAAAAAAGACGACATTGGGGTTTCAATCATCCGATGTCGGGAAAATCAATAAGAACGTTTCGGACATGGTTCTCGCAGAAGTTAAGCGAACGTTTAATCCAGAATTTATCAATCGTATTGATGAAACGATCGTTTTTGATGCCTTGTCAGACTCCGATCTGGAGCACATCCTGCATCTTTTGGTTGGCCAATTGAATCGCCACCTAGCCGATCGACAGCTAGAAATTATCGTGACCTCTGAGGTAGTGACGTGGATTATTGACCAAACGTGCCACGACCGGTCTTACGGCGCTAGGCCATTACGGCGTGCCATGCAACGGCATATCGAAGACCCTCTCTCTGAAGCGATGATTCGAGGTAAATTGGGGAAAGGTAGTATTGAGGTGTATCTAGATGCCGGAACGCTAGCTTATCGTGCAGTTGGCGATGCGAATAAAGGTTCTAATTTGGTTTGCAACGTTCAAAGTTGAGGCATGGGGAGTTTTCGACGATACAGTTTGCTCGGAACACTAATGGAAACTGTGAAGATCAAGCTAGCGTGGTGTTTCATCCTGTTTGGACTGAGTGTGCCAGGCTTACTTTCAGCTCAAGTCCCTGTGCTGCCGGCGCCTGGGTCTTCCCCTGCCGCGCAGACCGGACCGCAGCCTCCTAGTGATTCAGAAGCAGTTATCCGGACAATTCAGATCGCGTTTCCGACACAAGGTAATGTTCCTTCGATTGAACCACAGACCTATCTTTATTACATCGAAACTCGACCAAGTCGGCCATCTGAGGACGTTTGGTTGCTCTATGATGAGGAACTACTGCTAGATGATTTTCGAACTCTATGGGGAACTGGCTTTCTTGATGATTTGTCGATCGAGACTACAGATGAACCATTTCCTAATGGGGTGATGGGGAAGCATATCCTCTACAACATGGAGGAGCGAGAGAGGGTGCGAATCGTTGAGTATAACGGATCCGAAAAGCTTAATCGGAACGACATCGAAGAAGCCTTGGAACGGATGGAGGCTGTCATCCAACTCGACACGTTTATCGATGAAGCGTTGCTAAGAAAAGTCAAGGACATCCTTACGGTGATGCTCGCGGAAGACGGCTATCAGTCGCCGACTATTAATACTGACGTGGAGGCAGTAGCCGGAGGACCGAAGCGCGTACAGGTCACCTTCAACATTGAAGATGGCCCAAAGACTCAGGTTCAACGAATCACCTTCGTTGGGAATGAAACAATCAGTGGCGGCACGCTGCGCGGGCAGATGAAAGTTAATAAAGAGCCGACATTTTGGCCACTATCGATCTTTAAGGAGTCTACGTATAAAGAACACAGGTTTCCAGAGGATGCCGAAGCGATTGTTCAGTATTACCGCGAACGGGGTCATATTAGAGTCCAAGTAGGCCAGCCACAGCTTACAACTTTACGAGATACTCCGGATGGAACTGAGCGATGGGTGGAGATGCGAATCCCTATTGAGGAGGGTCGACAATATCGACTTGGTAAGTTTGAGTTCGAAGGGGTGACAGTCCCAACTGAAGAGATTGTACGTGCCCAGTTCGGATTGGAGGAAGGTGATTATTACAACGAGTCTGAGGTGCGAGACGGCATTGAACGTCTACAGATGCTCTATGGTGCCAGTGGATATATGGAATTCTTGGCATTCCCAGATTTATCACCTCGAGATCAACGTGTAGATGAGGATGGCCTGGAGGTTCCCACGGGCGGGCCGGCGATTGTTGATGTGATAATGCGTGCTGAAGAAGGAGATCTATATACCGTCAATCGAATCACCTTTACAGGCAATCGGACAACGCGTGATTATGTTGTGAGGCGAGAATTTCGGCTGCTGGAGGCCGGCGTCTTTAATTCTAGCGCGTTAGAGACCAGCGTTCGGCGTATTAATCAACTCGGGTATTTTTTACCCATTCAGGATGAGGACATTACCGTCGATCAAGTTGAAGGCGATGAATTTCAGGTCAACATAGAGGTGCCGCTCGAAGAACAGAACCGTAACCAAGTTTCGTTTGGTGCTGGTGTCTCACAGTTTGAGGGTTTCTTCGGTCAGGCGTCCTTCCAGACGGGAAATTTAGCGGGTCGTGGCGAGACAGCATCCGTCGCTTTGATGTATGGCTCTCGGTACAAGAATTTCATGCTGGGTCTTTCGAGGCCGTATATGTTCAACAGGGCGATTTCGTCTGGAGTCACGCTGTTCAGCCAGGAATTTCGTTTTATTGGCCAGTTCACCCAAAGGACGACTGGTGGGAACCTAACGCTAGGCATGCCGGTTGGAGTTTGGAGCAGGATGTTCATGGGGTACAGTTACGAAGATGTGAAGGTCCTGGAACTAAACCCACTGTACACTGATCCTCGAGTGTTACAGTACAATCCGTTTTTGAGGGATTCATTACTGATTGGACAGGATGGACGCCGCACTATTAGCAAACTCTCCCCTGGTTGGATATTAAACACTATTGACAATCCTATTTTTCCAAATTCTGGAAAGCGATTGAGCGCGTCGTTCGAGTATGCGGGGGTCGGGGGCAATACGAAATTCTACAAACCACGTGCTGAGGTCATTTGGTATTTTCAGACTAATGAAAGCCAATCGGTGGGATTACGGTTTAACGGAGAATACATCGTGCCGTTTGGTGATACCGTTGAAATTCCCATATTTGAACGTTTATTCATGGGAGGAGAATACAGTATTCGAGGGTTTGATCTACGAAGTGTGGGACCAATGGATGAGAGTAGTGGTCTCGTGCTGGGGGGGAACAAGAGCTTTTTGTTTAATGGCGAATATATTTTTACCCTCGCACCGCCGGTGCGTCTGATACTTTTCTTTGATACTGGTCAGGTGCAGGCTCGAGGACATCGATTTTCAAAAACTGACTTCAAAACGTCAACGGGAGCCGAAGTTCGATTTATGATGCCGGTCATGAATGTGCCCCTCAGATTAATTTTTGCTTACAACCCGCAACGGTCTGGAGTCTTGGATAACTCATTCAGGCCAGAGTCGGCCTTTAATTTCCGTTTTGCAGTTGGGTCATCCTTCTGACAGGCTGGAGCCTACTTCTGGAGGGCATTTGCTAGCCTGATGACTAGAACTCGGTTTATTCTAACGAAGAAACGTGTACAATCAGTTCTAGTAAAGCATGGTCACTATTCTGCTGGTCCGAGTAGATTGTTCGTCAGTCTGGGGCAAGTACGGTAGTGTGTGTATATATGAGGAAAGGGAATAGCGTCATGACTGGTTTGTTTAGAACTGCACTAACTGCATTTATTCTGGCATTGTGTCCGATGGTGACACTAGTGGCTCAACAAGAGCCCATAGAACTGCCCCCGTTTCCTGACGGTGCGAGGGTTGCGTTCGTGAATGTTCAGGCCGTGGCTGAAGAATCTGAAGCAGGCCAGAGGCTGGCTGTGCGTGTCCAAGCGCTTAACGAAGAGAAAGTCGTAGCGCTCCAAGAGCAGAACGAGGCGCTTCAGGAGAGTCAGGACAGGTTGGCACAGGGTGGGAATGTCATGAGTCAGAGCGCTGCTGCGCAACTGCAGCGTGAGATCGACAGAATGCAAGTGGACATTCAGCGTTTCACCGAAGATGCGCAGGTCGAGGTGCAGGAATTACAGGCTGAACTTCAACAAGAATTTCAGGCGCAGCTCATCCCCATCATTGGTGAGGTGGCAACCGAAAAGAATATAGAAATTGTGCTGAGCCTAGCCGACGCCGCTATTATCTGGGCCAATATGGGCTTGGACATAACCAATGAGGTTATCGCTCAGTTTAACGCTGCATCCGAGGAGTCGGCACCACCGTCGCAGCCTTAATTTTTTTCACGTGTTTCCATGCCACCCGTAATTGACTCGGGTGGCAGTGGTGGAGACACGATCTCACTGACTGCCGTGTCTATTGATATTCCGTCGGTTCTCGACAATCTGTGCTACCGTCATCCGTCGTTGCTCGTGGACGACATTCTTGAGCACGAGCCAGGAAAGCGCCTTGTAGCACTGAAGAATGTCACTTTTAGCGAAGAGTTTTTCCAGGGACATTTTCCGGGCACTCCGTTAATGCCTGGAGTGTTGATGGTTGAAACCTTGGCACAGGTGTCAACCCTTTTGCTGTTTGCGAATAGCCCGAGAACCAGCAATCGCGTGTTCTTACGCGGCGTCAATAAAGCAAAATTTAGAAGTCAAGTGGTGCCAGGCGACCAGCTACGCCTTGAAGTAACTCGTGGTCGCACTCGGTCATCAATGGTCGAGGTTGCAGGGCGAGCCTTTATTGGGGACAAGCTTGTGGCCGAACTTCAACTTCTGTTCGGCTTCGTGAAGTCAGAAACGAACATTGATCCGACGGCCGTTGTTGCACCAGGTGCCGAGATTGGGGCCGGCACGGTTATTGGCCCAAACGCCATCATTGGTGAGAACGTCCGGATTGGTCGGCGATGCCGCATTGGAGCGTCAGCCATTGTTGATGGCTGGACGGAAATTGGTGATGAGACGGTTATTTTTCCTCTCGCGTCCGTCGGACTTATTCCTCAGGATATGAAATTCATAGGCGAAGAAAGCCGGTTGGTTATTGGTGAGCACAACGTGTTCCGTGAATTCGTGACTATTCATCGTGGTACAGCTGGTGGTGGTGGAATTACACGTATTGGTCAAAACAATCTGTTTATGGCATACGCTCACGTGGCGCACGATTGTTTGGTTGGAAACGAGACTATTTTCGGAAATGGAGCCACGTTGGGTGGTCACGTCACTGTTTACGATCATGCCACGATTAGTGCGATGTCAGGTGTGCATCAGTTTTGCCGAGTTGGGCGTTACGCGTTTATTGGCGGGTACTCCGTCGTGACCCGTGATGCACTGCCCTATGCACGCACCGTTGGGAATCGTGCGCGTGTGTATGGTGTAAATTCGATCGGCCTCGTTCGAAATGGTTTTTCTCTCGAGGTTATTCAGAAGCTCAAGCGTGCCTATCGTTACCTTCTGCAATCCAAGCTGAATACAAGTCAGGCTCTTGCGCGGATTGAGATGGATAGAACCCTGGACTGTCCGGATGTAGACTACTTGGTCGAATTTATTAAATCCTCTGAGCGAGGAGTCAGCCTGCGTCGGAGCTTCCGCCATCACCTTAGGCACTTCGAGGATGAAGAAAATATTGCGGTCGAGTAAACAATCAGTACTCGACAACAGACCATCACACGATGTCTCGAATAGGTTTGATTGCAGGAAACGGCCGATTTCCGTTTCTAGTGCTCGACGCGGCGCGTAACCTCGGCCACGACGTTACAGTAATAGCCTTGCGCGAGGAGGCACATCCAGATATTGAAGAAGCGGTAACCCGAGGGCAAGGCTCATCGGTACACTGGGTTTCCCTGGGACAACTAGACTCTTGCCTTAAAGTGCTCCTGGATGCTGGCGTGACTCAGGCAATCATGGCTGGTCAGGTAAAACACACCAAATTGTTTTCCGATATCGTACCGGATTTGAAACTGATGTCGGTTTTGCGACGTCTCCAGTCACGTTCTACCGATTCTTTACTGTCGGCTATAGCTGATGTTTTTCGTGAACATAGTATTGAGTTCCTAGATTCGACAACGTTTCTTCAACCACTTTTGGCTGGTCCTGGAACGATTGGGGCAAGGGAGCCTTCTGAGGCTGAATGTAATGATTTTCTGTTTGGGTATCGCATGGCTGATGTGATTGCAGGGTTAGATGTTGGGCAGACCTTAGTTCTTAAAGATCAGGCGGTTGTTGCAGTAGAAGCGATGGAAGGCACTGACGCTGTCATTACCAGGGCTGGACGACTCGCAGGTCCAGGTACTCGGGTGGTGAAAGTGGCCAAGCCGAATCAGGACATGCGTTTTGATGTTCCTGTTGTGGGGGTAACCACGATTAGTACGATGCGCGAGGCTGGTGCGTCTGCGCTTTCGGTGGATGCTGGTAAGACGTTGATAATTGACGTCAAGGCGTTTGTGCAGGCGGCTGACGAGGCCGATATTGCTGTGGTTGGACGCAATCTAGATAAAAGTGATACGTCGCGATGAAGTTATCTCGATTAAGGGTTGGAGTTGTGGGAGTTGGGCATGTTGGTCAACACCATGCGCGCATCATGGCATCGTTGTCCGATGTTGATTTAGTTGCTGTAGTTGATGTTAACAAAGACCGAGCCATCGCCGTCGCCGAGACCACGGGCGCTTTGGCTGAGACAAATATCGATGCATTGGTCAGCCGTGTGGATGCAGTAAACATTGCAGTCCCAACAGACGCTCATATGGAAGTGGCGCTCCCGTTTTTGGAGCGCGGAATCTCCGTACTCGTTGAGAAACCTATCAGCCGCAGCGTAGCCGAAGCAGACGCCCTAATTGCTGCAGCTCATGTGTCGGGCGCCGTACTCGCGGTAGGGCATACAGAGAGATATAATCCCGCTGTGATAACGGCGAGGACTCTTATTGACACTCCTCGTTTCATTGAGGTTCACCGGCTCAGTTCGTTTTCGTCGAGGAGTTTAGATATTGACGTAGTGTTTGATGTAATGATTCACGATCTAGATGTGCTTCTGACAGTTGTGCAAAGCGAGGTCACGTCTATCGAGGCGGTGGGAGTTTCAGTGTTGAGTGACCAGATCGATATTGCAAATGCTCGTCTTCGGTTTGCATCCGGGTGTATAGCGAACATTACGGCGAGTCGTATCAGTCGTGAGCAAATTCGAAAAGTCAGGTTCTTTCAAGCTGGTGCATATTTGTCGATCGATTATGCTGCCCAGGAGGTTGACGCTTGGCGACTTGTAAAATCAGGCCAGGCTCCACCGTCTATTGAAGGCGGTCAAATGGATGTTGAAAAAGAGGAACCGCTTCGATTGGAACTCTTGGATTTTGTAAGTGCAGTTCGTCATAACCTGGCACCAGAGGTTACGGGGGAGGACGGTCGCCGTGCATTAGTTCTGGCGCAGCGGATTACGGATCAAATGAAGGTTCGAGAATAAGATTTTTAATCGAAATGACGGCAAAATAAACATGCATCACGACTTGAACGAATTCATTGCAGCAATTGAAGCCCGTGGGATGCTGTCCCGTGTCACGGAACCAGTCAGTCCAGATCTGGAAATCTGTGCGGTTACCGATCGCGCCTCGAAGTCACCTGGTGGTGGACCAGGTTTACTCTTTGAACAGCCGACCGGATATGACATTCCTGTGGCAACAAACCTTTTTGGTTCGCTGGAACGGATGCTGCTAGCTCTTGGAGTGGAGTCCTTCGAGCAGGTTGCTGATGAAATTGAAGACTTAATTACCCCTAAAACTCCCTCTGGTATTTTGGATGCTATGAAACTGCTCCCAGCACTCGGACGGCTCAAGGATTTGATGCCGAAGGTTGTGAGCACAGCGAAGTGTCAAGAGGTTGTAAACGAAGATGCAACACTCGACGAACTTCCGATCTTGCGATGTTGGCCTGATGATGGTGGGCGCTATATCACTTTTCCGCTTGTCATCACTAAGGATCCTGAAACGGGAGCCCGTAATATTGGTGCCTATCGAATGCAAGTGTACGACGGTCGTACAACAGCAATGCACTGGCAGAGGCACAAAGGTGGCGCACAACATTTTAGAGTAGCCGAACGTTTAGGTAAGCGTCTTGAAGTGGCAGTAGCTTTGAGCCCGGACCCCATCATGGCCTATGCTGCCACGGCGCCGATGCCAGAGGGTTTGGATGAGTTATTGTTAGCGGGGTTTTTGTCGCGACAGCGGGTTGAACTGGTTAAAGCTGTGACGGTCGATCTGGAAGTGCCATGCAGTGCCCAGATCGTTTTGGAAGGATATGTTGATCCAGGTGAGCGACGACGAGAAGGACCGTTTGGCGACCACACTGGTTTCTATTCGCTGGCCGATGATTTTCCAGTATTTCATCTAACCTGTATAACACGGCGAGAGCATCCAACTTACCTGACGACGGTTGTAGGAATTCCTCCAATGGAGGATTACTATCTCGGTTGTGCCAGCGAACGTATTTTCTTGCCCCTGATTCGAAAGACTCTACCCGAGATTGTAGATATGCATTTCCCGGCCGAAGGGATTTTTCACAACTGTGTCTTCGTCTCTATCGACAAGCGCTATCCTGGGCATGCGCGGAAGATTATGAATGCCTTCTGGGGATTGGGTCAGTTGATGTTTTCGAAAATCATTATTGTGGTGGATTCCAATGTAGATGTTCAGAACGTCAGCGAAGTCGCTTGGATAGTGGGAACGCACATCGATCCTGAGCGAGACATTCAGTTTACGCGAGGACCGGTTGATGATCTCGAGGCAGCCTCTCAAATCCCTGCCTACGGTAGCAAAATGGGAATAGATGCTACGAAGAAGTGGACCAGCGAAGGCTTCATTCGAGAATGGCCCACACGAGTGGTGACCACTCCCGAAGCGAGTGAGGCAGCCGAGAAGATTTGGAGCCAGATCGCATCGCGATTCAAGGAATGATAGGTTGCGTTTAGTAACCTGATGAATATTTATGAGTACACTCCTAGGTGAAATTGGCGACCAGCTAGCAGCTGGACAAGCATTGGACGACGTTCAGACTGAGGCTTTGGCGTCATCTGATAACCTTCTGACCATAGGGATGCTTGCTGATGATGCTCGCCGACGTATTCAAGGCGATAGCGTTTCATTCGTCCGAGTCCTTGAAGTGTCGCTTGCACAGAAGGTAGCGCCTGTAATGGTTCCCGACACAGCAGG
>DODG01000262.1:3531-3972 GCA_003509065.1 Acidobacteriota bacterium | reverse complement strand
GACAAAAAGATGTTTAGCTTTTCCGATACGGATAGACCGAGCACCATCTGGAGACCAATCTTCACCCATCCCAGCACCCTCTAAAGTCTTCACTAGTGCAAGCATTGCCGGATAAGTATCTTTCGCAAAACACGGCGCCACAGATGCTGAATTTGAAACCTGCCCACGATTTATAAACAGAAATAGCAGACGCAAACGTGCTGAAATTTCTACGATACTCTCGTCTGATGTGAGGTCAACAGTAATGATTCGACTGACTGATTCACTAAAAGTATTGCGGTTCGCTATACTCAAAACAACCTGAGCCCAAGCATCCCTATTTTGTGATGCTGCCGCATCTACAGATACGTATGGCATTATCATGGAATTCCATGAGGAGTCCGTTTCAATAATTTCGGACGCCACCATTAGACTCATATCAATTCCTCAACACTAGTCGTT
>DODG01000262.1:0-3131 GCA_003509065.1 Acidobacteriota bacterium | reverse complement strand
CAAAGATTGAAAGATTGCATACCAAATCACATGTTGACCCTTGGCAAAATCCAAACTACTTTGTCGAAAACAAACATTGGTAACGATTACAAATACAAGCGAATAAGGTCACAACTTGTCCATGAACGCAGAAATCATTTCCATAGGCTCTGAGCTATTACTCGGCCAAATCGTCGACACCAACGCATCATGGATCGCAAAACGACTCGCCGAAAATGGGGTGAATTTGTTCTACAAAACGACCGTGGGAGACAACCTCGATCGGATGACCGATATCCTTGATCATGCTTTAGATCGTTCAGACGTCGTGATCACCGGGGGCGGGATTGGACCGACGCAAGACGACCTAACACGTGAGGCAATCGCTGAAGTTACTGGGCGAGACATAATAACGGATCCAGAATCTCTTATAGAACTTCGTGAACGATTCCAAAAACGTGGCTTCATACTTACAAAAAATAACGAACGCCAAGCACAGATTCCCAGGGGCGCTATCGTAGTAAAAAATCCTAATGGAACAGCTCCAGCATTCATCGTAGAGACTGATCGTGGCGTGACGATCAGTCTCCCTGGGGTACCTTTTGAAATGAAATGGCTGGTCGAAAATGAGGTCATCCCGTATCTTAGAAAAAAATTCAACCTTAAACAGATGATTCACTACCGTATTTTGAAAGTAGCAGATCTAGGTGAAAGCGCTGTTGATGACCTTATCGGACACCTCATTGCAAAATCGAAAAATCCAACTGTCGGTGTTCTCGCACATCCTGGACAGGTCGATGTGCGAATCGCGGCTTTAGCGGAGAATATTGAACAAGCAAATAAACTGATCGACAATGTCGACGGTCAAATTCGTAAACTCCTAGACGACAATATTTTTGCAATCGATGAAGAAACAATTGAATCCGTAATCGGCAATCTTTTATCCGAGCTGAATGCGACAGTTGCAACTTGCGAGGATCTCAGCGGAGGATCTGTTGCAACTGCTGTGCGTGATGCCGCTGGTCCATGGTTTTTGGAAAGTTCGATCGTGAATTCAAGCAAGTCGCTAGACAAAATAACCCGCAAAGGTGGAGAAACACCCCCATTCGCTAACGGGGCGGATAAAGCAGCTGCACTAGCCCGTGCCATCAAACATACTGCTGGCGCCACTTATGGAATCGCCGTTCACGGAGTAGAAGAAGGTGAACAACGATCCGAGAATCTGGGCAAAGGTGAAACGTATATAGTGGTTTCTGGTCCCTTTGGAGAAAGATCTCGTCACGTTAGGTCTGCAGGAAGGGGTGCCCCAGACAGAAAACGCGCTGCAATGGGTGCTATGAGCTTACTCAGACGCGAACTGCTACAACTCGATTGAAAAGCTAAGGACCATGAGTTGGTTAGTTAGTTAGACATCCAGGAGACTTAGATGGATATCCACATTTCAAAACCGGAATTCAGTCACTCTGAACTCATAGCGCAAAACGGTATGGTGACTGCCCAGCATTCAGATGCAGCACTTGTCGGGGCCAACATCCTCGAAAGGGGCGGCAATGCGGTTGATGCGGCAGTAGCGACAGCTTTCGCTTCCGGAGTTCTTCTACCGCTTTCCAACGGAATTGGTGGGGGTGGTTTAATGGTTATCCGCATGCCTGATGGTGATACGAAGTGCATCGACTACGGGATGGTGACAGGGGAGAATGCATCACCAGAGATGTTCCGGTATGAAGATGCGTTGGAAGTTCCTCATCCGGGTGCCCACAGAATGTCACGGAGATTTGCTGCACCAGCGGTGGTCGATGATGAGAATGTCCATGGCTACAAGTCGATTTCAACACCCGGAACCGTGGCTGGTTTATGCACAGCGTTAGATGCTTGGGGCAGCTTTGATCTTAAAGACGTCATAGAACCAGCCGCAACGCTCGCCGAAAATGGTTACAGAATCAGTTTCGCACTGACATTGGCAATTCTCAGTGCTCGTTTTCTGATATCCAGAATCCCAGCAACTGCAAATTTACTGACTCCAGACGGATTCCCGCCCGCTCCGGGAGATATTTTCAAGTTGCCGATGTACGCGAGGTCCCTGCGTTTGATCGCGCAATATGGTCCTTCAATTTTCTATCGTGGTGAGATAGCTGAAGCCATGGTTGACGAAATACAAAAAAATGGAGGGATACTAACATCCGATGATTTCGCTACTTACCAGCCGATCGTTTATGAGCGCACCCTCGACGGAGAGTACAGAGGAATCAATATCTCAGGTGTGCCAGGCGCAAACGCATGTTCACTGAGTATAGAAGCGTTGCAGATTCTTCAGCAGTTTGATCTAAAATCACTCAGGTGGAATTCTCCTGAATATTTGCACTTTGTGATTGAGGCATTCAAGTTAGCGACCGTTGATAGGTACACCTACGTTGGTGACCCTAAAGTTACCGGGGCGCCTATCTCAGCACTCGTTAATTCGACTTTCGCGAAAGAGCGTGCGTCTTTGGTCGATCACAATTCTGCCAAATACCCAGACGCAGGCAATCCCTGGCCCTATTCTGGTACGCCAGAGCCTGAGAATTTTCTAAAACCGGCGGGTGTATCTTTCGATCAGGGAACGACACATATTAACGCCGTTGACTCCCAGGGGATGGCAGTTTCTCTGACACAGTCAAACGTAGGGTTCTCAGGAGTGGTGGTTGGCGCCATAGGTGCAGTGATGAACAACGCTATGCGTTGGCCGGAGGCATTACCTGGGACGGTCAATTCAATTTACCCTCGGGTGCGGTCTGTGCACAATATGTCCCCGCTTATCCTTCAGAAAGATGGGAAGTTATGGGCTACTATAGGATCGAGTGGAGGCAGACGGATAGCTACTGGTTTAGCTCAATCTTTAATCAATGTAATTGATTTCGAAAAGAGCCTACAAGAAGGTATCCAAGCTCCGCGTATTCATGTCGAGACCGATGACGTTCTGATTGATGGCCGATTAGGCGACAGTACCCGTATTGCCTTAGAGTCCATGGGTCATACAGTAAGTGTCGCCACACCCGACTACGTCTCTGCACAGTTTTCAACTCCAAATGGTATTCGTAAAACAGATGCAGGACTTGTCAGCGGTGTTTATCCGGTTAACAAGCAGGGAACTGCAGCAGGGATATAGGAAATCT
>DODG01000323.1 GCA_003509065.1 Acidobacteriota bacterium | reverse complement strand
TGGAGTTGGAGTGTCTGCCGAAACTCCAGTCGCTCGAAGCTCAGCTCCAAGAGTTTCTTGGGGACCGGTCGAGTGCCCGAGGTGGACCAGACAGTTCGTTTCCACCTCATGCAGAGGTCTCGCAGACTGCGCCTGCACAAATCCAAGAGGTGACTGTGGAGAGGCTCTCGGACTCCACCGGTGCAATTAATAGTGGAGGCGGTACGGGTCAGGTGGTACCTGTCACGCCTGATACCAACACGGTTCATCGGATTGTTGTGCTGTTAATTGATGATCAACGGATCATCGGCGAATCGCTAAGACAAATGTTGCAGAACGAATCCGATATACAGTTCCATTTCTGCCAGGATCCAATGAAAGCCATTGAAATCGCGTTGGAAATTCGTCCCACAGTGATCTTGCAGGATCTCGTAATGCCGGAATTGGATGGGTTGGAGCTTGTGCGGCGGTTTCGGGCTCAACAGGATTTAGACAAAGTGCCATTGATTGTTTTATCGGGAACAGAAGTGGCCGAAGTGAAAGCGGAAGCATTTGCCCTTGGGGCGAATGATTACATGGTGAAATTACCCAATGCGCTCGAAGTGATTGCAAGGATACGTTACCACTCACAGGGGTATATCAATCTATTGGAACGTGAAGCCGCGATGGCCCGAGTGACCTGGCTGGCAGAGCACGATCCATTGACCGCCTGTCTCAATCGACGGACATGGCATGAGGGTCTTGACGAAGCGATCGTTACCTTAGCGCTGGACGAGGCCCTCGTTTTGGCCATATGTGATATTGATTTATTTAAAAAGGTAAACGACACCTATGGACACCAGTGTGGCGATGATGCGATTCAGCACGTGGTGGCTATTCTGGAAAAAGGCATCGGCGGATTGGGCCAATTAGGACGTTTGGGCGGCGAGGAATTCGGAATTTTTATGGTGCTTTCGAAGATAACCTCCGAGGCAGGCGATCCAGTGACGGAGGCGGACAAAATCTTCGAACATATACGAAAGGAACTCGAAAATTCCCCATTAAACTGGAATGAACATGTGCTCACATTGACGATGAGTTTTGGGATCACCTTTCACCGCGCCGGCGAAAACGGGGAGTCGGCATTGTCCAGGGCTGATGCCGGTGTCTACCAGGCCAAAGATGGGGGTAGGAATCAAGTGGCGCGGATGTGATCCCGTAGCCAGTTCGCGTGCGTCAACTGTTCAGGTTGTTGAGGAATCCCGTAAGCCCGATCAACACAGGTCCGGTCAGTTCCAAATCAAGCATAGCGTTGCATGCGTTGGCGTGAACAATACGGGGTCTCTCGTCTATCTGTTCGACGCTCTGGCCTATCCCTGGGTTATACATATTGCTAATAGTCACGGTGTTCGAGTTGTTGATGCCACTCGTTTGTCCTTAACGTCAGTCAGTGATTTGTACTTGATTCCGACCGTTGCGCTTAGCCACATACAACGCTTGGTCGGCACGGGAAATCGCTGTATCTGGGAGCTCACCTGGTTGATAGATCGTGGCGCCAATACTCATAGTGAGAGAAATCTCTTTATCACCAACCTTGAGGGGGGTCGTTTCAAGAGCGACGCAAAGGCTCTTCATGACTTTTTCCATTGCTGCATGGGGTTCGTTTTGTGTCAAAGGGGTCTGGTGCAAATCAAGAAAAACTCCAAATTCTTCTCCCCCGAGTCTCCCGAGCGTCGCATCTATATCCAAAAGCACCTTGGTTGTATGTTGAACGACATGCCGAATCGCGGCATCTCCAGTGGCATGACCGTGAGTGTCGTTAACATTCTTGAAGTGGTCTATATCAAGCATTGCAACACCAAAAGTAGCGGTGGGATCGGCCGTATCAATAGCTGTTTGAAGTCGTTCGTGCCAGGTCCGACGGTTTAGGCATTCAGTCAGGGGGTCATGTTCGGCCAACCAGGTCAGCCGCTCTAGAGCAGAGTCTTTTTCAGCTTCCTCACGATTAACCCGATCGAGCACAGCATTATAGAAAGTTGCGATGTGATGCGCTTCTGTTTGATGGTCAACGGTTACGGGTTTTTTGAAGTCTCCACTTTTCGCCTGATGACTCATTTGGCGAATTAAATCCAAGGTCGACGTAGTGGCGTCATGTTCAACGATGTTCAGGCCAATGATCTCGGCTTGGGGGCTCACACGGTATTTAATTAATTTTCCGGAGACATAGAAGAACAGCATTGAAAGTGGGAATACATAGAGGCCAACGGCTAGGACGCCGAGTGCCTGTATGCCGAGAAACTCGATTGCGCTAAGGTGCTCAGGCGTTTCAACAAAAAGGGCTACCGCAAGCGTCCCCCAGATGCCGGCACCCAGGTGAACGGGAATCGCTCCAACGGCGTCGTCAAGGCGAAACTTTTCGAGCAGGTCGATAACGTATATCACAACCAATCCACCGACAAATCCAATAATCGCCGCCATCCAGGGAACTGTTAAATCACAACTGGCTGTCACTGCAACCAATCCACCGAGACTGCCATTCAATATATCTAGCGCTTTGGGTTTGCCATAGCGTAAGGCTGTGAGTGCCAAGGTAGATAGGATGCCGAAGACGCCACCAACGATGGTGTTGGTTATGATGAGAGGGACAGACTCGGTGGCGGCAAGCATACTGCCCCCGTTGAAACCGAGCCATCCGAACCAGAGTAGAAAGACCCCGAGTGAGGTCAAAGTGATGTTATTGGGTTCGATTACGCCACCAGGGTCATTGAAGCGGCCAAGCCTTGGGCCGATGTGACGGATGGCGGCTAGCGCGACCCAGCCACCGACGGAATGCACAACGGTGGAGCCAGCGAAGTCATGGAATCCAAGTGTGGCTAGCCAGCCGTTATTGGTTCCAGGGAAAAGTAATCCGCCCCAGGCCCAGTGACCGGTCACCGGGTATACCAGGACGACCATGAATAAGGCCACCAGACAATAGCCGTAGAATGACATCCGTTCGGCGACGGCGCCCGAGAGGATGGTTGTGGCAGTCGCGCAGAACATGGCCTGGAAAATAAAAATTAAGTAGATATGAGGGGCTTCGGTAGTCGAGAGTGAGAAGGGCTCACCGATGACGCCACTCAGCGATTCACCAAACATCACGCTGAAGCCAATTATTCCAAAACCAATGACACTGATCGCAAAATCGGCCGTGTTCTTGATAACGACATTGATGGTATTTTTGGCGCGGATTTGGCCAGCTTCTAGACAGCTGAATCCGGCCTGCATAAAAAGAACCAAGCAGGAACAGGTAAGTATCCAAACCATGTCGATTTGGCTAATTTGTATCATCAGATGGTTCCGGTGGTCAGCGGCCGCCACTAATTATAGGGTTCAAACTGATTCGCTGACCGATAGTATGCTGGAGTCAGTTGCTGTGATGGAGTCATCTAAACGAGCACTAACTTTATGATATTTTAACGGACGCTTTTTTATCCTATTGAGTTTGCAGCACGCATGTCATCCCGTGCTCAGTTAGCGTGTGTCGACTGTTCAGGACGGGAGGGAAGTTCCGCCAGCTCGATCAGCAGATGCCCGGTTGATTCTGGATCAAGAAAAGCGATGCGCGCATTGGCATGCCCAATACGGGGTATCTCGTCTATCAGTTTAACGCCCCTGGCTTTGAGTTCGGCCAGAGCACCGACAATGTCGTCAACTTCTAAGCAGATGTGAAAGAGGCTCTCGCCGTGTTTGTCGATCCACTCTGAGACTTCGGTGCCGGCTTTGTCCGATTCCAGAATCTCGAGGTAAGTCTCGCCTACTGGGTACATTGCGATGCGGGTGTTGTATTGAGGCAAGTTTTCTTCATATTCAAGCGTCAAGCCCAGTTTGTTTTCGAGGATGTCGCGCATGCTGGCCAAGTGTTTTACCGCGACGGCGATGTGTTCAATACGTTTTATCTTCATGGGGTTCTCCCGGGCACTGGCCCTCGTCGGCCGTTCGGTAAATCGACAACCACGTGTATTGTTGTTCCAATAGACAATACACCGTCGAACTGGTCAAACCAAATAGTCGGGTTCATCA
>DODG01000327.1 GCA_003509065.1 Acidobacteriota bacterium | reverse complement strand
CGAGAATCTAAGGAGTAAGCTTGATGAGTCGTGAAGGCCACCACCTATTTACATCTGAATCAGTAACAGAAGGTCACCCAGATAAGATCGCCGATCAGATTTCTGACTCAATTCTCGACGCAATTCTCGCTGTGGACCCTCAAGGTCGGGTTGCATGCGAAACGCTCGTGACCACTGGCCTGGCTATGATAGCAGGAGAGATTACTACATCGGGTTATGTAGATTTCCAAACTGTCGTTCGTGACACAATTCGAGACGTTGGCTATACAAGAGCCAAGTATGGTTACGACCACGAAACCTGTGCCGTTCTCTCAGCAATTCACGAACAATCTCCTGATATCGCGATGGGAGTCGATCCTGGTGGGGCTGGCGACCAAGGGTTGATGTTCGGGTATGCGTGCCGTGAAAGTGAAGAGCTGATGCCCTTACCAATCATGCTCGCTCACAAGCTTTGCAAAAACCTCTCTGAGGTTAGACGGAGTGGCCTACTGGATTACTTACGTCCTGACGGTAAGTCGCAAGTGACCATCGAATACGACGGCATGAAACCGGTCCGAGTCGAAGCTGTCGTCGTCTCAAGTCAACATGCAGAGAATGTCAACGCGGATACTATGCGAGACGATCTCATTCAACACGTTATTCAAAAAGTAATTCCGGCTAATATGCTCGACGCGAATACGAAGATCTTTGTCAATCCAACAGGACGATTTGTAGTTGGTGGACCACATGGAGACGCTGGCGTGACGGGCCGAAAAATCATCGTTGACACCTACGGTGGTGCAGCTCCGCATGGTGGAGGAGCCTTTTCGGGTAAAGATCCCACTAAAGTCGACCGTTCGGCCTCCTATATGGCTCGATACATTGCAAAAAATTGTGTTGCAGCCAATCTAGCGACCCGAGCACAGGTGCAACTAGCTTACGCGATCGGTGTAGCTGACCCCGTCTCGGTCTTAGTGGAAACATTCGGAACCAACAAGGTGGACCAAGAGACCATAAGTGACTTGGTCCGCGATCATTTCAGCCTGACACCAAAAGGTATTATAGAGACCCTAGACCTAAGGCGACCCATCTACAAACAGACTGCTGCATTTGGTCATTTTGGTCGCCTAGAGCCTGAATTCACATGGGAGCGGACTGACAAAGCTGATGCGTTACGTGATGCAGCTGGTCTCTAGACACAGACGCTGGTTGTCAATGTAGCACGCTCAGGCACACATCAGATGTTGTTAACTCGCCGACGGATAAGGCGCACCTGTATTCTTGTCCTGGCAATTATGTTAGGCCTGTCGCTCCTAACTGCGCCACCAAGTCGCATTGAGATCGAGTCGTCAGAACATCAGACTGGTTTTGAGAGCACGTCGGTCAGCGGAGCCTTTCACGTGCATACTAGTCGGTCTGATGGAAGTCTGTCTGTAGAGGAAATAGCAGCCATTGCTGCTGACGTCGGTCTGTCTTTTGTAGTGTTCACAGATCATGGTGATGGAATAGAAGAATCAGACCTTCCGGCATACCACTCTGGAGTGTTATGTATCGGCAGCACAGAAATCAGCACCGACGGAGGGCATTACATTGCAGTCGATTTACCGAAGACGCCGTACCCTCTAGGGGGGCAAGTCGCTGGAGTAGTCGAAGACGTTGAAAGACTTGGCGGCTTTGGCGTTATCGCTCATCCAGGATCGAAAAAGTCAACATTCCGATGGGATAATTGGGACCTCAAATTTGATGCGATGGAGTGGTTCAATGTCGACAGTGAATGGAGAAACGAACCTTTATTGCGACTTGTTGCCTCGCCGATTCATTACCTCCTGAAACCTTCCGAAACAATCGCTCAGTTGCTTGACCGACCTGTGGAGAATCTGTTGCACTACGATCGCATCTCTCAACTCCGCAACATCGTAATGTTGCCCGGCGCTGATACACACGGTGCAATCCCTTTACCCGTTCTACCTGATGCACGACTACCTATTGGAGGCTCTTCCTTCTATAAAAATGCTTTCCGTGCCTTCACTCTACGAGTTGAAGTCAATCAAGAATTGTCAGGAGCCCCTATTCTTGATGGTCAACTAATTATTGACGCCCTCAGAAATGGCAGAGCATACACGTTAATCGATGCTTTAGCGTCTCCTGGAGATCTGCAGTTTACAGCCACGAGTGGAAATCAACTGGCCCACATGGGCGAACGCATCGCAACCGACACTCCTGTGCAATTGGATGTGCGGGTTCGCATGCCGCCTGGCGGATTGGTTTTATTGAAACAGAATGGTGAAACCGTAGCCAAATCAAACACAAACAAATTAACGTACGTCAGTGACTCAACATCCGCAGCCTTTCGGGTAGAAGTGCTGTTGCCTGAAATTTCCAGCGTCACCGGGATCCCCTGGATTATGTCGAACCCAATCTATATTGGGGAAGAATTCAATAGACCAGAAAATGATTCCGAATCCGCACCGATCGTAATTAAGTCACTGTTTTCAGATAAGGCATCCGCCAAAACGTGGCAAGTTGAACATGAGCAACACTCAAGAGCGGCGGTCAACGCCACAGAGTCAATTGATGGCTCTGAACTAGCCCTGCGTTATGCACTGTCAAGCCAAGAACAGGATAGCCCCTTTGCGGCGCTTGTACAGAATGATCTCGACACTCTTTCTAACTACGATCGAATCAGGTTTTCTGTGCGTGGAGATCGACCACATCGAGTATCCGTGCAACTCCGCGCATCGAACTCTGACCGCCAGGAACTGCCGAGATGGCAACGATCTATTTACGCAGGGAAGGAGAAGAGGGAAGTCGTAGTTCGGTTTAAGGACATGGAACCGGTCGGTAGATCGTCCTCGAACCTATTTGATCTTAATGTGGTTAACACCTTGTTAGTGGTCGTCGACACAGTAAATACCGCTCCCGGCTCATCTGGCGTAGTTTGGTTCAATGATGTTCAACTTGAAGGACCGACCCTTCCGAACTAAATAATTCCTTTCGCTTTTAGAATTTCTTTTGTGATGTCAGGGAGAATCAGCATTAGGTTTATATCCATCACATCAGCATTCAGCGCGAAAACCCAAGTGTCGTTTGAAGTCTCGACATAACCCACAAACCAACCAATTGAGCCAGTCCAGCCAGTTTTCGCTCTTAACTGGTGACTACCCGTTGCTTCTCTCAGCATAACGTCCTTTAATTCTTCATAAGACGTCGCTGAATATGACAAGCTCCGACGAATGAGGCGTTTCATGAAATCAACTTGCCCTGCAGCACTAATTTTCAATGAACCATCAAGCCAAAATTCAGTCACGTTAAAAGAGTCATCCAATGAACCAAATCCAGCAGTAGTTAAATGTTTTCTATATCTTTCTGGTCCAATTTTCTCTGCTAAGGATTGATAACACCATACGCAAGATGCCATGAACGCACTCTTTAAGGTGTGGTTCTGGTTCCAACTTTCAATAGATCTCGAAGTGCCGTCCCAAATAAATAGTTCGTCTTTATTGTTGGCTAGGTTCTCCTCAAGCGCAATAAGACTATTAAAGATCTTGAAAGTTGAAGCCGGCGAATAGGACGTCACGGCTCGAGGTTTGTTGTGTGTAAACGATTGATTTGATTCTATTGAAGAAATAACAATCGTGCCGGTCAATTCGTACTTTGAAAATACTTGACCAATGCTCGGATCACCGAACA
>DODG01000270.1 GCA_003509065.1 Acidobacteriota bacterium | reverse complement strand
CTCAAAAGCCTCGACCAGCGTATGAGATGGTTCCTCGAGCGGCCATTTGGTGTCGCGTTGCCAGACACCCACCAACGCTAAAGTGTCTAGGCTATCTTGATGAGTACGGAAACCTTGTTTCGCAATTACACCAGCCCGACCCGAACAGTCGAGAGTAAACCTAGAAGTCACTAAATGCCGATGGCCGGTTTCGTCGTCGTACTCAATCTGCACATTCGCTTTGTGATCATCAGAGATTGGCCATGAAATCAGATCGCTGGTGGAGCGTCTCTCGTTGGATCGTCCAAGGTTGACCTGCTTGACATTGGTTTTACGTAACACGCTGGCACCGGCCGTTTCTGCGCAAGAAAGAAGTAACCGATCAAAATCGCGTCGTAAAACTTGATGGCCCTTGAGACCATCCACGAAGATTTCAGATCGCGGTTCCCTATCCTCCCACCACACAGTATTCCCAGACGAACGGTAAAACTTAGCGTCGTCGATTGATGCAGTGACACCTAGAACATCAAATAACTTTCGACAACTAGGCGGTAACGACTCGCCCAATGACATCGCGGAATGAGTCCGGTCCAGCACGATGACCGAATGTCCCCACGAAGCTAGGAGCCGGGCTGCTGAAGAGCCAGCCGGACCACCACCGATGATAGAAACGTCGTAATAACTTGGCTTAGACACTGACAAGTTTGAGAGCGGTGCTGGCTGGTGCAAACCGATCACACATACGGATACGAATCTCTTTAAGAACGCTGGCACAATGAGTTAGGCAGCGTAACGACGCATTATACCTCTTGGTAACGCAGGCTAACACTTTGAGTGAACAGTGACAGACGGCCAACTGATCGGCAACAATGACCCCGTGTGGGAGCCTTAAAATGCATATTGCCATACTGTCAGACATTCACGATCACATCACCAATCTTACTTCTGCATTATCAAAACTTGGCAAAGCTGATGCCATGATTTGTTGCGGTGATCTGTGCTCGCCGTTCATTGTCGTCGAACTGGGACAGCAGTTCCTAAAACCAATACACATTGTGTTCGGCAACAATGACGGAGACCTTTTCCGGATCACTCAGCAGGCTACCCGCTTCTCGCAGATTACCCTGCATGGGGAATTTGCCGATCTATCGTTGGGTGGGAAACGAATCGGGGTGACTCACTTTCCAAACATTGCAGGCGCCATTGCGCTGTCTAATCGATATGACTTGGTGTGTTACGGTCACAACCATATATTGGACATTGCAAATGAAGGGTCAACGTCGCTGGTAAACCCAGGCGAAGTGTTTGGTGGTTTAACTGGCAAAGCCACCTTCGTAATCTACAATACTGATACCGGAATCGCAAAACCTCATCAAATCCTGTAAGGCAGAGCTGTAACTTAAGTAGATAATGAAACAAACCATGAAAACATTTTTCAAGACAATCATATTCGCAAGTGTCGTTGTATCCACGCCAATAGTGAGTGCGCAAGATACACCTATAAAGTATGTACGTTATGAGTACGAGGGTTGTGCTTCCTACGGTGTGCTTGATGGAAACACCATCAATGAATTACGAGGAAGCATTTTCGAATCTTCGGAACCAACCGGTAGAACCCTTTCCTTGGCTGATGTAAAACTACTCGTGCCAACCGAACCATCAAAAGTGATTGCCATTGGCTTCAATTACCGCAGCCACCTTGGAGATCGAGAACCGGAACCGTATCCTGGCGTATTCGCTAAATATCCCAGCTCGCTTATAGCCACCGAAGAAGCAATCGAATTCCCCGAGGGAGCGACTAACGTCCATTATGAAGGGGAAATGGTTTTGGTGATCGGCAAACAAGCACGGAATGTTCCCAAAAGTCGTGCTCTGAGTCACGTGTTCGGTGTGACTGCTGGCAACGATGTAAGTGAGCGCGATTGGCAACAGAACGACCTTCAATGGTTTCGAGCAAAAGCCTCCGACACGTTTGGACCACTCGGTCCAGTTATCGTTCAAGGTTTGAACCCTGACGACTTACTACTCCAAACCCGTCTCAACGGCGAACTACGGCAGTCGCAACGAACAAGTGACCTGTTCTTCGACAGTGCAACGATCATCAGCTACGTGAGCAAATTTGTAACGCTTGAGCCAGGCGATGTGATTTATACAGGTACGCCTGGAGCCACCCGCGCAATGAAGCCTGGCGACGTTGTAGAAATTGAACTTGAAGGCGTTGGAATACTACGAAACACCATCTCTGCTTCTAGGACTCCGTGAAAACATTGCTTTTTGAGAGACAGTGGATCCATGCTCTCTCTCTGGTAGTTCTTCTTGGGCTGCTAGGTCGCGTGAGCAATCTTCAATCTGTCCAAACAGGTGGCTTCGGGAACCTCGGATCGATAAATTGGTTGTACCTAGCTGCTGGCATTGCGGTCACCCACCAAGTTTTCGTATGGCTTTGTTGGCGACTTGAGTTGCATTATTCCTTGTTAACACGGCTATTTGGACGCTACGGATTCTGTTTCTACGCGACAGGATTTACAATTCTGGTAATTTTGAGAGTGGCCGCAGTATTGTTCCTGGCAGTAATCAATCAAGGCACATTAGATATGCCTTCAGAAACCTTACGGGCTCTTGCGATTGTGGCACTCTTACCA
>DODG01000348.1:522-3375 GCA_003509065.1 Acidobacteriota bacterium | reverse complement strand
GATTCCAATTTGCAAGGAGCGACGAATCAAACGTTTTTCGCGCGTCTCTGCGGCTTCGAACAGGTCTCGAAGAATCTCGAGTGGTGTTTGATCTCCGAGCTTGGAAATGACGTTGAGGTCTGACTCCGTCACTACTAGAGGCTCACCGATTGGGCGACAACCTTGAGCCACTATAGTTTCTACTGCCAAATCACCGGTAAATGCGACACCTACCGCACCTGAGCGGACTGATTTGTCGTTGAAGAAAAGGGCGTTAGCCCCAGGTTGTCCACCTCCGCTGGCAAGTCCACCGATTTTGACCGCTGTCGGATATGCAAAATCCAATCCGGCTAAAAGATGGTCACTACGTATGGTGAACGGATCTGGTAAAAGCATGATTGCTGGACAGTTATCTGCTTGAATACCTAGAAGTGTTTGCCACTCTTCTGGACCGGCGTCTTGATTAGGTAACTCATCTTGATTGAGATGGAAAGGTGTCAATTCAACGTGTGGCAATATTGCCGCAGAAATAGCGATCCCTGGCCTACGTTCTACTTCTTGACCCCCGCCGATTACCCCAGCGGCGGAACATCCGATCAGGACATTGGCCCCGAGAGTTTTGTTTAATGCTTCGGGTGCTGCTAAATAAGACGGTATGTGGTGGGCTGAAATAAAAACCACTGCGAGGTCAGGGCATTGACCATTTAGATTGCCCAGTATTTGGTCTGATACCTGAGTTATAGCCTCTGTGAAAGAGGGTGAGTCAGAAACGGCGGAACTCCAACGCAAGTTTTGTTTCTCCCATCCTGCTTGAAACGAGTCGCTCCTGCAGAAAGAACCATGTCACTGTGTGATTTGTACGTTTCTGTTCGATCCTAACTTAGGGTTGGATTGCCCTAGAGAGTCGGCAGAACGGCAGCAGTGGCAGCGATAGTCTTGTCTAGATCTTCGTATGTATGCGCTGAAGAAAGATGGGTTCGACCGTTTGAAGACAGTCGAATGCCTTGTTTCAGCATGTCCTTGGCGAATTGCTGATACTTGCTGTCATCGCAATGTCGAGCATGGTCTCGCCAATTCGTTATTTCTTGTTTAGTGGTGAACGATATCGCGAAAACAGATCCGACGCCTTGTACATGTAAGTCGGACTCTAGCGATTTTGCGACATTGCGTAGTCCTTCCATCAGATATAAGCCTTTCCCGTTGAGATCTTTATAAAAATCGGATCCACGTTCTTGAATATGTCTGAGGGACGCGTACGATGCTGCGATTGACATTACGTTTGAATTGAAGCTACCACCGTGGTACACAGTTCCATCTCCTATGTAGTCCATAATGTCTCGGCGTCCGACAAGCATGGAGATGGGGAAGCCTCCAGCCATAGATTTAGCGTAGGTTGCTAGATCAGGAGTAATTCCTAGCATTTCCTGCGCACCCCCTGCAGCCACACGGAAGCCGGTGATCACTTCATCGAATGCCAGAAGCGCACCGTTCTCTTGTGCGATGCGTTGCAAGCCTTCCATGTAGCCCTCTTTGGGGACAATGCAGTTTGTGTTGGCGAGAATGGGCTCTGTAATGACCCCGGCAATTTCACCCGGGTGGCTAGCGAATGCTTTTTCAAGTTTTTCAAGGTCATTCCATTGACAGATCACCAGGCCCTCAGCTGTTGATGGGTTCATGCCCTCGGATTCACCTACCGGTACAGGGGCATCTTCAGGTCCCGCTTGATCGATAGGAGGATGAACACTCCAGTTCACTGAATCCATCCAACCGTGATAATGCCCCTCAAATTTCAAAATCTTCGGCCGGTTAGTGAATGCTCGCATGGTTCGGAATAGCAGTTGGTCTATCTCTGTGCCAGAAGACGCAAATCGGACGGTGGCATCTTCCATCGGTATCATGCCTAGAACCATTTCAGCAACTTCTAGCTCTCGTTCAAATTGACCGGCAAATACGTAACCTTTTTTCATATCTTCATTAACCTGTGCGTTAATGAAATCAGGGGAATGACCAAATAGGTTGGGACCCATGCCCTGGACGTAATCGATATATTCGTTACCATCGGCGTCCCACATAAGTGAACCAGCTGCATGTGTGAAAAAAAGCGGAACATCTGCAGGCTCCAAAGCCCGGATTTGGCTGGATACGCCACCTGCAACAAGATGTTTTGCTTTATCGAATAGATGCCTAGATCGGTCATGTTTCATCAGGTATGGCCTTCATTGAGTATGGAGTAAGCGATTTCAGTTGCGTAGGTTAATTGTAGCTTCCGGTGAGCTCTCATTAATTGTGAATTGCCACATAGTCTATGGTCAAAAATGTTGAATATGACATCAAGACTCAGTACCTAGCAGATGAGTCTTGATCGCCTAGGATTCCTGTATCTTCCAAGGAAGGTTGCTATTCAAGATAACTGTTATTGGATGCTTTCGGAGGGTGAGCTACGAAGTTTCGAATTGTTTGCTCTAATTCCCTAACATTATGAACATCTGCATCAGGCCGCTCGTATACAGAACGGGCTTGCTGACTTGCATGCCGGCCGGATACTAGTCTTATAGCAATCATCCCAAGAGTTTTGGCCGGCACAATATCATTGTCAATCCGATCCCCCACCATAATTGCTTCTTGGGGATTTATCCCTAGACCTTCACAAGACTGAAGTAATAGACGTGGATCAGGCTTTCGCAAGCCGGTTGAACCAGATACTTCGTGATATTTGAAATACTTTAGAATACCTAGGGTTTTCATTATTTTAATAGAATCTGCTGGCTGGTTTGCTGCGAGTCCTAAAAGAAGATTTTCATTACAAAGTTTTCTTATAAGTTCGAGGATGCCCTCCCTAAGCTCGAATCCCCCTCGAGCATCATTGCGATGAGT
>DODG01000348.1:0-128 GCA_003509065.1 Acidobacteriota bacterium | reverse complement strand
ATGATTGCCTGGTAAGGGTTTGGGGCAAATACATCAATCGCCCAGCGGTTCGCATCAGCGTACTCATCAACAGAAATATCAACTCCACGCTTTCGGAATGATGACATGATTTGGTCATCGATCATTCG
>DODG01000179.1 GCA_003509065.1 Acidobacteriota bacterium | reverse complement strand
GTTTTGCCAACACCGGTCGGACCGATCATCAGAATATTCTTCGGTGCAACTTCTTCGGCTAGTTCAGCTGGTAATTTCTGCCGTCTCAGCCGGTTTCTTAACGCCACGGCAACGGCCCGCTTGGCCTTATTTTGACCAATCACGTACCGGTCGAGCTCCACCACAATCTCTCGTGGCGTCAGTTTATCGATCGTCGAACCAGTTGAGGCTGGTAAATAAATCGGCACTAGCTACGGTTCCACAAATTCGTTAACCCTGTCATGAACAAACTCCATCGTGCTTGGTCAGCACCCTTGTCACAATTCTTCAATCGTAATTGAATCATTGGTGTAGATGCAGATGCTCGCCGCGATGTGCATTGCTTGCTCGGCAATCGCATGTGCGTCGAGCGAGGTGTTCTGAGCCAAGGCTTTGGCCGCTGCCAAGGCGTACACTCCGCCTGAACCGATTGCAATAATTCCGTCATCGGGCTCAATAAGATCGCCAGTCCCAGACAACAAGAAGGTTGACGACTTATCCAACACAAGCAACATCGCTTCTAAACGCCTGAGCAGGCGATCAGTGCGCCAGTCCTTAGCCAACTCAACGGCTGAACGTTCTAGATTTCCCCGATACTCTTCTAACTTTGCCTCGAACCGAGCAAACAACGCGAAAGAATCAGCTGCTGACCCCGCGAATCCTGCAAGTATCTGATCCTTATACAGTCGTCGAATCTTACGAGCGCCCTGCTTAACAACTGTGTTCGCAAAAGTGACCTGACCGTCACCTGCCATGACGGCCCGTCCCTGGTGTCTCACGACTAAAACCGTTGTGCTGTGAATCATGAGTTGAAAACGGAAGGTATCAGTTCGTTATTTCGATCTATTGCGAGTCTAGTAGATGCATGAAAATACTGTCAACGTCGCGGGAATAATCAATTCTCAAGACTTCCACGAATCAAAAGCGTCCGATCAATCATATATTCGCCCAACTTGACCCAAGGGTCACTACGATGTTTGGCAAATAGACTAAGCTTGGCATCCTGAAATAATCGGTGCTCCATCAGTTCTCGCCGTGGTTGAGTCCCCGTGTAACCCAAACCTGATTGCATGACAAATGCGGCAGTGGTCGAACCTGGCTCGAGCCCTGCCAAATCAATGGCAGAAATTGTTGAACTGCCAAGCTCTTCTGGATCTTCCGCACCGTCAGCCAGCACCAAACGAAAAGAGCCAAGGAGTCGAACCGAACTAACATTCTCCTCAAGTACATTATGAAGTGTAAATGAAATACCCGGAACAATCTTGTTCTTCCCATCTTCAAGAATTCCTGCGTCAAACCACCCAGTCGTTATATCAGTAACGACCAGTGCCTCGGTGACATCAATCGACGGACTGCATCCCGACCCAAGGCTCGTCACTCCTAGCACGAAAAGCCCAACGGGGCCGAGCCGCCACCACCTTCTAGTTTGTCTTGAAGAATTCATCAACACGGATTGTAGATCAGAATTCGCCTGTCTCAATCCGCTTTATCGTATCCTCGCGTGAAAGTTCTCTAGCTCGTAAGGCGATTAAGTCAGATCCGCGAATCTTCAGCATCGTTTTCGTGTCATTCGGTGAAAACGAAGCGACGGTGGCGACGACCAGCCAGTCATCGGCACCGAGCAGGATCGCTTCGCTATGATCAAGTATGACGGCCGTGACTTCGGCCGCGATTTGGGCCGCGTATTCCGCTTGAAGATCTTCCTCACTCGCGACGAGCGCCTCACGACCGACCAGTTGTGCCCCTGGAGGGGGTTCCATGGGAGGTCCCTCTGGTCCCATCGGAGGTCCAGGTGGCAGCGGTCGTGGAAAGGCTAGAAGTGCCCGTTCAAAATTTTCCATTAATTGCTCGTCATCAAACGTACGCATTTTCTCTCTGAACACAGGAAGCACTTCGTCAAGATCGGCGGCGATGCGTGCACTGAAATCCAATTGGTTCAACTGGCGAAACACCCAGTTGACACTAGGACGAAGTATCGGCACTTGAACGTCAAAAAAGACGCCATACCCATCCAACTTAAAGCCACGTGCCCGTGCAATCCCCGCAAAATTGATCCTACTACTTGGATCAGACGTCTCTATCCGCGAAGCGAATTGCTCTGCACCATGTGTCACTGCTTGTTCGAAAACGCGTTCCATAATACGCAATTGGTATCGCGATTCGATCGCATCAGACGAGGCGACCTTCTCATTTGGACTCGCTTCCATGGTAGGCCTGTCGCCAATAACACTAGATGAAAGAACGGCCGGATTACCTCGGGCAGCCCAAGACGGGTCGGACATTTCAATCTCAACTCGATCGGGCGGGATGAGCATGTCCGGGCGGGCGTACACCACCAAGTACTGATTCAGCAGTTCGTGGGCGAGTTCTTCCAACGTTTCCTGCAAACGCTGCCCTCTCAGAAGGTCGTGACGCTTCCCACCGGTCCTCTCAGTTCCACGGTCGAGGACCATATCGCGATACCGTGCATTCGTACCAAGTCCTGCACCGCTTGAAGTTAAGACCACGGCATGTAGACTTGCCCCACTTTCATCGACGCTTTTCAAGACCGCCTGATAAGACCGGCTACTGTAATCAACGCCCTCAGCCGTCACGACGAGAATGATAGGACGCGTCGTATTCCGACGGGTCAACCCACGCGACGCGTTCAGAATCGTATCCAGGAGATGGCCACCACTCATGGGTCGTGGAAAAATCCGTTTGACCGCAGCTTGTAGTTCTTCAGGGCTGTTCCGATAGTCAGTAACAATGGTTGGCCTGTCGCCAATCGTGAACAAAGCCATCTCGTGAGGACCAGCCATCATCTTTACAAATGATTCAAGGCCCGCCCGCAGGTCTCGCAGGTACGGGCGAACCGCTTCACTATTGTCGACGACCAATGCGATTTGGAACGAGCCGCCCGCTTTCGTGACACTTAACACTTCACGCCGTATGCCATCCTCACGAACAATGAATGCATCGGCAGCGAGACCAACGACGGGATTATCTTGTTTATCCAGCACACTCACATAAATCCGCTGGTCACTAGCGGAAGCTTGGAACGACTCGGCCACAGTACTTGTTGGTCTCGTCAACACTTCGGCTGCTGTCATATTCGCTGCTAACAGGGGAAGCGCCAAGACGTTTAGCGCCAACAAGGTCAGGACGTTAGATACCAGTGTTCTCATAACCACCACTCCCTAAGCTATCTTCCTGCCACAAGCACGAGATAATCCATCAGTTCATGATGCTGGACAACTTCTGCCTCGGTAAATCCCTGAAGTTGCCCTAACTGTTGGTCGATCCGTAACAAATCAGTCTGTCGTTGAACCTCGGTTTCACGTAACAACTGTGCAAAACGGAGTGCCAGTTCACGTTGTTGACGAAGCTCGCTCTCGTCTACCAAACCTTGCACGCGTTCAACGAGCGCGTCATCAGTCATGCCGGTTCGACTACCTTCATCTCCAAGTTCCGCATTCGCCAGCGAAACCTCAGAAGCAGAAACAGTCTGGCTTTCAGAAAATTCCTCTCGCAGTCCTTGGGCTAACGTCGCGAATTCCTTCCGCCACTCTGGCTCCGCGTTTTCAAGTACAGGTGCGGTAGTCGGTCTTGTCCAACCTGTCCGTACGAGGAGGCCTTCCGATCCGTACGTGATCTCAAGATTAACCAATGAAACAGCCACAGCGGCGACCAGCAACGCAGCTGCTGCCAACCCAAAGGTGCGAACGGGCTGCGCATGCCACCACGGCTTCGACCCAGAATCATTACGACTGACAAGTTGAAATTGAGGTTCAGGTTCTGCTGGCGCCCACTCGGTCAACATGCTGCGTACGCCCTTCAATTCGTCAATCTCCTGCGCACAAGCAGTGCAAGTCATTAAATGACTGGATATCCATTCCCGCTCCTCTGCACTACACTCGTCATAGAGATAAGCGATGAGGACCGCCTTATTTCCACATAAATTAAATCGCTTCGAATCCATTATGATTCCCTTACTGATAACCGATTAATACGCGATTGACTCAGTCCGGCCTCTACCCGGACCGAGTGGTTGGAGAGCCCCAATCGCCTGAACTCCCCTCGCAGTTGACTTAGCCCGTGATACACCCGCGTTTTAATTGTGCTCACCGGACAATCCAATAAATTCGAAATCTCCTGAAACGTAAATCCGTGGTATTCCTTCAGCACAACTGCTGTCCGCTGTTCCTTGGAAAGAGCTTTCATCGCCTTCGCAACCACGCCGCCTAATTCCCGACGTTCTACTAGATCCTGAATTGATTCGGATGTATCGTCGGCCGGAGCCAAATCAAGGATGTCAATACCTTCTGGTGCGGCAACAACTGGTGTTCGACTCTCTCGACGCACCCAGTCACGACACAAGTTGATCGCGATACGATAGAGCCACGACGAAAACTTGGCCTCGCTCCTGAATTTTTTTAACCCTCGGAATGCCCGCAGAAAGGTTTCCTGACAGACGTCACGGGCATCGTCTTCCCGACCGATCAGGCGATAGGCAAGTCGATAAATTGGCCGTTCCCATCGCTGCATGAGTGCATTAAAGCTCTCAGTATCACCCTCAACACATCGGGCGACAAGCTCCTCGTCGGTCCAACTCATCGTATCCACCAATGTCCCCATTAATGACACATCCTTGGTCGACGCATACCTTTGGGCCCACTTGCGACTTCTATAACTTTAGACGACACAAACCCTCGAAGAGTTGGCTACACTACCTCTTAAAATTCTAGCAAACCTTCTAAAACGATAAGTCATTGTATAAAATGACTTTATCTGTTGCCCACAATGATCCAATTATCTTCAGTTACAAAAGCCTTCGGTAATCAGGTGCTCCTAGAGCGAGTGAGCTGGCAGATCTCGGTCGGTGAACGGGTTGGTCTTTGTGGTCCGAATGGTGCTGGCAAGACGACTCTCCTGCGAATGCTTGTTGGCTTCGAACAACCTGACGAAGGAAGAATTATTTTATCGAACGATCTGAAAGTCGGTTACCTGCCACAGGATGGTCTCGCTCATTCCGGTTGTACGCTCAATGAAGAAGTAAGCAAAGCGTTCCAGCCCCTGCTTGATATACAGGGTGAGATGCACTTGCTTGAGGAACAACTTGGCGATAAATCAGTGTCAACTGATGCGTATAACGAAAGATTGTCACGATACAGCGATCTCCAGGAAATATTTCGTCGGCGTGAAGGCTACATGATCGATCTCAAGATCGCGACCGTCCTGCGCGGTTTAGGATTCACCGACAGTGAATTCACTCATCAAACCCATACTTTTTCTGGTGGCTGGCAAATGCGGATCGCCTTGGCCAAGCTCTTACTGAGTCGTCCAGGATTGCTACTGCTGGATGAACCGACGAACCATCTAGATCTGGAAGCCAGAAATTGGCTTGAAGACTATCTCAATGGTTACCCTCATGCAGTGATACTCGTTTCACATGATCGATTTTTTCTTGATGCAGTCGTTACCCGCATCGTCGATGTCGGCGCGAGAACATTGACAAACTATACCGGCAACTACAGCAGCTATTTAACAGAACGTGATGCACACTTGAACCGTCTCCGAGAACGCAAGCGCCGACAGGACGAAGAGATTGCGCGGATTAGACAGTTCGTAGATCGGTTCCGTTACCAAGCCACAAAAGCAGCGCAAGTGCAAAGCCGGCTTAAGATGCTGGACAAGTTTGTACTCATCGATGTCCCGCCAGAACGGAAGCGAGTCCACTTTACGTTTCCCACGTGTCGACAAAGCGGACGTCAGGTCCTCGAATTACAGGATGTTCAAAAGTCATATGGCGAGAATGTTGTGGTTCGCAAGGCTGCGCTGTTCGTAGAACGTGGCAACCGAATAGCTATTGTCGGGCCTAATGGAGCAGGTAAATCAACCTTAATGCGTATATTGGCCGGAGTCGAATCGCCAGACGCTGGCCAGCGTTATCAGGGCCATAACGTGATCACCGAATATTTCGCTCAAGACGAAGCGGACCAGCTTGATGGCTCGCAGACCGTGCACGAAACGTTGGCAGCTGGAGCACCACTTGAGGCGGTACCGACGATCCGCAACCTGCTGGGTGGATTTCTGTTTTCTGGTGATGACATCCACAAACAGGTAGGCGTACTATCGGGCGGCGAACGAACGCGGCTAGCAGTCGCCCGGATGCTGCTGCGGCCAGCAAACACCCTCCTTCTAGATGAACCCACTAATCATTTAGACATTGATTCGACTGACGTGCTTCTTGAAGCACTTGCGGCATTCAAAGGTACCCTCATTTTTGTTTCGCATGATCGCTATTTCGTTGATCGTTTGGCAACACAGATCATCAAAGTCGGTACTGGCGACGTCTTGATTTACCCTGGCAGTTATGAGGAATTTCGATGGAGTCAGCACGAAAATCAACAACCTAGAGATCAGATTGCTAAGGGTGGATCACGGAAATCCGAACAGGTCGGCGCAGGTAAAAAGCATAAACAGGCCATTGCCAAAAAGCGAAAGGCCCAACGCACTGTTGAGACTCAACAGAAACAAATTGCCGATCTTGAGCGACAGATCTCTGAGCTGGAAAAAACCCTTAAGCAGCTTGAGTTGAGGATGGCCGAACCAGGATTTTATGACGACCCTAAAGCATCTCAGCCCACCATTAACCACCACCAAACGCTCATGTGGCAAGTTGGCGATCTAATGCATCAGTGGGAAGAACTCCAACTCAAGGCAGGTGTCGAACCCGCTGGCGAGTCCTAAACTTGCACACCATGAAAACTACACCGTCTAAGCACGAGGGTGCGTTTTCTTATACAACGTAAGCAACTGGGCTGCATTGACATGCGTATACCTTTGCGTGGTACTGAGCCGCGCATGTCCTAGCAGTTCTTGAATAGCACGTAGATCGGCTCCGCGTTCGAGTAAGTGTGTCGCAAACGAATGCCGAAGCGCGTGTGGACTGATACCTGACCGATCGCCGCACTCAGAAACGTATCGACGGACCAAACGATCGACGCTCCGAGTGGACAACCGCCCTCCTCGATAATTAAGAAATAACGGATTGTTTCGGCGCCGTGTAAAATTAATACCCACAGGGCTTGTCCCCTGCTTAGAATGACCGCCAGCAATTAGTGCCGTCCTGTCTTTTAGATAAGATCGGATAGCAGCAGCGGCCCTCCGATGAAACGGCACCTCACGCTCTCGTCCTCCCTTTCCCTGCACTCGAACCAATCGACCATTAAGATCGATATCTTCAAGATCTAGACTCACGAGTTCGCTCAAGCGGAGCCCGGAAGCGTAAAACAACTCAAGGATAGCCTTGTCTCGTCGTCCCAAAGGTTGAGTCGCGTCTGGCATACTCAACAACTGTTCTACTTCACCCATTTCAAGATGAGCGGGAATCTTATGTTCAAGTTTGGGTGTCCCAACCAATGCGCCAGGATCACCAGCAATTTCCCCCTCGAGCCTGAGATATCGACCAAAGACGCGTATGGCTGCCAATTTTCTGGCTGAAGAAGCGCGTGAGACGCCTCGGCGATAGAGTTCAGCCATAAAAGCCCTTACTGCTAGGTCCTCGAACTCGCTGACCGGAACCGAAGACGATTTTCTCCCCAATTGAACTGCCAAAAATTCAATGAATTGGGATAGATCGCTCTCATAGGCACGTGCAGTGTGCACTGATACGTTACGGTTCAACCGTAAATGCTCAAGAAATGAATGCAGGTGGTCGTACATTTACTTGCCTTCCACTATCTTGACACCAGACTGACAAATCATCCAACGCACGTTCAGCCATAGCTTGGCGACGCAGTGATCGGCGCCGCGGCCCTTTAAGGAGCGGCGGTAATAACCCAAAAGTCATATTGGTAGGTTGATAGTTTTTCGAATCAGCGTGGGCAACATAGTAAGCCAACGCACCCAGTGCAGTGGTGCGCGGTAGGCTACGTGGAACCTGACCATGACAGAGTGCCGCAGCATTAAGTCCCGCAATCAAGCCTGAGGCTGCACTTTCTACGTAGCCTTCCACTCCCGATATCTGTCCAGCAAAGAACAAGTCAGCACGACGCTGTGTTTGCCAAGTCTCTTGCAACACACTTGGAGCATTAATGTAAGTATTGCGATGAATCATACCGAAACGAACAAACTTTGCGTTCGCAAGACCCGGAACAAGCCGGAGCACTCGCTCCTGTTCTGCCCACTTCAACTGTGTCTGAAACCCAACCAAGCTGAAATGGTCAGCAGCCAAATTGTCTTGACGTAGTTGAACCACGGCATAGGACTCACGACCGGTATGAGGATCGACCAAGCCAATCGGCTTCATCGGACCAAATCGCAATGTGTCGATCCCGCGACTAGCCATTACCTCAATTGGTAGGCAGCCCTCGAAAAATTTTGTGTTGTCAAAATCATGAATCGCCGCTACTTCAGCGCTCTGAACAGACTCCACAAATTTAATGTACTCTTCACGAGTGAGCGGGCAATTCAAATAATCACCCCTTACTTGATCAGAATCAGACAACAAAGTCCTGTCGTTTTGATCAACTTCTCGATCCCATCGTGAAGCTCGGAATGCTATGGTTTGATCGATTGAGTCGGCAAGAACGATCGGACTGATCGCGTCATAAAAATACAAATGGTCTGTGCCCACAAAACTAGCGACCTCGTCTGAAAGCGAGGCTGACGTCAGAGGCCCAGTAGCAATTATTACAGGTTCCAATGGATCGCAAGGCGGAGGGATCTCATGAATCTCCTTGCGTTGGATCGTTACCAGTGGATGTGCTTCAAGTGCGGACGTCATCTGATCGGCAAATTGTGTCCGATCTACTGCTAGAGCCGTCCCTGCTGGCACACTTGTTTGATCCCCGATCTTCATCACTAGTGACTTGAGTTGCCGCATCTCTGCCTTCAAGAGACCGACTGCGCTTGTAAGTGTGTCTCCCCGGAATGAATTACTACAGACCAGTTCTGCCAAACGGTCCGTTTGATGGACAGCCGTGGCCCGCTTGGGCCGCATTTCATAGAGGAACACCTCAACGCCAAGCGAGGCAGCTTGCCAGGCGGCTTCGCTCCCCGCCAGTCCACCACCAATAATATGAATCATGATCTGTTGGAGAGTAATCAATCAACCCGAAGCGCCAACACTACGACCCCACCTCGATCTGTAAGCGCTCTCAGTTTGCGGTGTTCCCCCTTAGACCGCAGCAAGCTCTTCACTTCTGATGTAATCACACTCGTCGTTGTCGCAAAACACTTGACGGCCGTGACGCTTCGTGGTTTTCTCAACAAGGTACTCACGCTTGCACTTCGGGCAGGCTTCGGCGAGAGGTCGCTTCCACAGCGTGAAGTCGCACTCAGGATAATTACTACAGCCGAAGAATGGAAT
>DODG01000356.1 GCA_003509065.1 Acidobacteriota bacterium | reverse complement strand
GTCAGGTTAGTGCCTGCCGTATCAAACGCTTCCCTTTCAAACTCACGCATAATCTCGCGCTGTTGTGCCGGGGTCTCTGCTCTGAGCAGGTTGTCGTAGATTGCGTCCAGTTTCGGATTCTCACAGCCCGAGTAATGGTTGCCGGCACTGCACAGGAACTTAGTAACGTCAGCAATCGGATTCACTATTGACTGGCAGTTGAAGTCGACTGTCACATCGAAGTCCTTCTTTTTACGTAGCGTGGCATAGAACTGCGGTGAAGGCTGCACCCGCTGAATGGGCTTCAAGCCGACCTGGCGCCACTGGTCAACCAACCAGGTACCGACCACCTTGTAGGGTTGATCGACACCGCGATTGTTGAAGTCGAACTCGATGCCTTCGGCACCAGCTTCCTTCAGCAGCGCCCGCGCTTTCGCACGACTGGCCTCGATGTCCCTCGAGAAACCAATCAATCCTTCAAGCTCTTCTGCCGTCGCCGCCAGCGGATGTGATGGAAAAACAATACCGCCGACCGTCTTCACGATCGCAATATTGGCGAGGTATTGTGATGCCTCGTAGCGATCCACCGCCAAGGTCAGAGCGTGACGCACGCGCTTATCATCAAACGGTTTTCGATCAACATTGACGGAAAACATCAGTGCACAGTTCCAGTCGCTTTCCTGTACCGTGATCTTGTCACCTAGTGCGTTGACCAGATCATCCCGCGCCTTGGGTGGAAACCCCCGGAACTCGATCGCAGCTCGGTCACCGCGAATGGCTTGTAGACGCACAGACATCTTCGGCGCAGAAATCGCTTTGAAGCCATCAAGATAGGGCTTACCCTCATGATGGTAGTTTGGGTTACGCTTGCCTGAGACGTGCGAACCCGCCACGTGCTCGACAAAAATAAAAGCACCCGAGCCATTGACGTTTTTCTTATGCCATTCGTAACCGTGGGTATCAAGGTCTTTCTTGCTGTAGATGAAATTAAACGGCATCCCCATGCTGGGAATGAACGCACCCGACGGGAAATCCAGCGTGAACACGATCGTGTGGTCATCGGTCACCTCAATCGATTTGACCATTCTGAACATCGCCTTGCGATTGCTGGGGACACCTTCAGGCGGAAAGATGATCTTGTCGAAGGTCGCCTTGACATCGTGCGCATTCAGTGGTGCGCCATTGTGGAATTGGAGGCCCTTTCGAATGTTGAAAGTGTACTCGGTCCCTCCTTTTGCACCGGTCGGTATGCTGCCTTCGCAAACATCGCACAGAAAGTCGGTTGGATCGGCCGGGTTGTCCGGATTGACCCGGAACAGCAAACTGTAGAACGGCCGGATCGGGTGAATCATCCCGAAAGTAGACTCAATATGCCCGTCGTAAGACGGGATCTTGCTGCCCACAACGAAATTAAGAATACCCCCTACCTTTGGCGTCGCTGCAGACGCAGACAGGACTCCTGTCAACGCGAACACCAACCCGGCAGTGGCCATTACGAACGTCTTAAAGATTGTTTTCTTCATGGTTTAACATCCTCCCTTTGTGGTCGTCATTAAATAATACTTGATCTGGTTCAAATTTACCCGATCTAGATCGACAATTTTCCTATCTGGCACACTGTACTGTGTCAATTTCTGATTAATTCCTCCACTTTCTAGATAATATCACTTGAGTATTTCCCTCAAACCTCGGTGCAGGCAACCCTGTGCCCGGACGTCAACTCACGAAATTCTGGCACCGAAGTCCGGCAACTGTCCACTGCCAATGGGCAGCGGGGATGAAATACACATCCGCTCGGTGGATTCATTGGACTTGGGATCTCACCTTTGATGACTTTGTGCTCGCGGTCTTCCTCCACTACTGGATCTGGAATCGGCACCGCGTCAAGTAGCGCTCTCGTATAAGGGTGAGTGGGGTTGTTAAACAACTCATCGCCATCAGCGAGTTCAACCAGATTGCCCAGGTACATGACCGCAACGCGGTTTGAGATGTGGCGCACCACACTCAGGTCGTGGGCGATGAACAGGTAGGTCAGATCGAATTTTTCACGCAGGTCCTCCAGTAGATTAATAACCTGGGCCTGGATTGATACATCAAGTGCCGACACAGCCTCGTCACAGATAATAAATTCGGGATCCAAAGACAAGGCACGAGCGATACCGACCCGCTGACGTTGACCACCACTCATTTCGTGGGCATAACGATCGGCGAATTTTGTATCAAGCCCACACACAGACAGTAATTCGCGCACCCGTTCTTTACGTTTGGCAGCGTCGGTGATGATCCCATGCACCTTTATGGGCTCTTCCAGCATCGCGCCGATTTTCATACGTGGATTCAGAGAGCTGTACGGATCCTGAAAGATGACCTGAATCTTTTCACGCACGGGAACAAGTTCCTTCTGTGTGAGTTGGGTCAGATCTTGTCCGTCGAAGACGATCTCACCCTCAGTTACTCGTTCCAGTTGCAGGATACAGCGACCGACGGTCGTCTTCCCACACCCTGATTCGCCCACCAGGCCCAATGTTTCACCTTTTGA
>DODG01000298.1 GCA_003509065.1 Acidobacteriota bacterium | reverse complement strand
ATCCATCTGTTTGGTACTGATAAGACAGGAAAAGACATCTTCTCAAGAACACTACACGCTATTTATACCTCCCTCGCAGTGGGCACTCTTGGTGTGCTTATTGCCTTTGTTTTAGCTCTGGTTATTGGCGGGGTTTCAGGCTACTTTGGTGGCTGGATTGATTCAGTCCTGCAAATGTTTACTGATGCAATTCGAACGGTGCCGCCCATACCTTTATTTATGGCGTTCGCTGCTTTTATGCCGGACACTTGGAGTTCCGAAGTTCGATTCTTTTTTATCGCCAGTGTTCTCGGTCTTATTGGTTGGCCAACTCTAGCACGGCGAATTCGAACCCATCTGCTTACCGAACGAAGTCAGGAATACGTACTAGCAGCTGAATTGTGTGGCGCTAAACCCGGTCATGTCATTCGCAGACATTTATTGCCAAGTTTTACCAGTTATATCATCGTTGACTTAATGATTACATTTCCGTACGTTGTTCGCTCTGAGACAGCCCTAAGTTTTATTGGACTCGGTTTAACGGATCCTGTTAACTCGCTTGGTTCCCTAATGCAAAACGTTTCCAAAGCGGATGTATTACTCAACTATCAATGGTATTTAATTCCCGTTATCTTCTTTATCGCTTTTGTATTGGCGTTCGTATTTGTCGGTGATGGCATCCGTGACGCAGCAGACCCCTATTCTCAAACTAAAAAATGACATTATTAACCGTAGAAAATTTAACTTTAGAATTTGACACTGACGAGGGTCGAATTACCGCAGTCAACAATATATCGTTTGAAGTAAATTCTGGCGAAGTTTTAGGAATCGTTGGCGAGTCTGGCTCTGGAAAATCGGTAACCGCTAAATCGGTGATGCAACTTAATCCATCGAACTCAGTTTATAGTTCAGAGACAAAAATTTTACTGGAAGTGGATGGTGAATCAGTTGATGTACTTGCGCTTGAGGGTGGCAAAGAACTGAGAACAGTTAGAGGTGGCTCCGTATCAATGATTTTCCAAGAGCCCATGGCTAGCTTTGCACCTGCAATTACCATCGGCGCTCAAATGGTTGAACAACTGTTACTGCATAAAAAAATTTCCAAAGCTGAAGCTATTAAAATCTCAATTGAAATGCTCGATAAGGTTGGCATATCGGATGCAGACAAGCGCTTTAAACAGTACGCATTTGAACTTTCAGGGGGTATGCGACAACGGGCGATGATTGCTATGGCACTCTCCACTAATCCAAAATTACTGATTGCGGACGAACCCACTACAGCGCTCGATGTTACCATTCAAGCACAAGTGCTCGATTTGATGAAAGACTTAGTGGTCGAATTCAACATGGGCATTATTTTTATAACTCATGACCTTGGGGTAATTGCCCAAACTGCAGATAGAGTGGCCGTTATGTACTTGGGGGAATTTGTTGAGCAAGGTAGTGTGCGTCAAGTGCTGAAAAATCCAACACACCCCTATACCCAAGGTTTAATAAATGCCCTGCCAAAATTAGATGATCTTGATGCTCCGTTAACACCTGTTCCAGGAGACATACCTAGCCCCTTAGAGCGTCCATCTGGATGTGTTTTTCATACTCGTTGCGCACTAGCAGAACCCCGCTGTTCTGAATCCATACCGCAAATGACAAACCATGGCGAGGGTCACTCAGCAGCTTGCTTTGTCGCTGCTAATAAAGTAGAAGCATTATGAACAAGAAACCCATTATCAGTTGTCGTGATTTATCGGTACACTTTCCCATCGGTGGAGGCTTGTTTGAGCAAAAACAATTCGTTCGTGCTGTCAACAACGTCAATCTGAGCATCCCCCAGGGATCATTTTTTGGTCTGGTAGGTGAGAGTGGTTCTGGAAAAACAACTCTCGGACGGGCTTTTCTTCGCGCTGTACCGATCACCCATGGGGAGATCAATTATTCGGATGGTGAGAAAGACTATGATTTAGTCGACTTACCGAAAAAACAACTCAAAGAGTTTAGAAAACGTGCTCAACTGATCTTTCAGGATCCTTATGCCGCTCTCAGCCCTAGAATGACGATTCGAGACATTATCGCCGAACCACTTGAGGTAATGAACCTCACCTCTAGTCGTGAAGAGACCGATGAGTTAGTGCGTGAAATCGCCCATAAATGCCGACTCAATTTAGAGCATTTACGTCGATTCCCCCATGCCTTTTCGGGCGGACAACGCCAAAGAATCTCTATCGCCAGATCACTGGTTTCTAACCCTCGTTTTGTTGTTGCCGACGAGAGTGTTGCTGCGCTTGACGTTTCTATTCAAGCTGATGTGCTTAATTTACTAAAGTCCTTACAAAGCGAATTGGGTTCAACCTATTTATTCATTAGTCACGACCTTTCTGTAGTGGCTCATATTTGTGATATGGTCGCTGTTATGTATTTAGGTCAACTGATAGAAGTTGCACCCACTCGTGAACTGTTCTCAGCGCCACGCCACCCCTATACTAAAGCCCTACTTTCATCGATTCCGAATCTGGATCCAGATTACCAAAGCGATGCACAAAAACTTGAAGGAGAAATTCCTTCACCAACCAACCCACCTTCGGGTTGTAAATTTCATACTCGCTGTCACTATGTTGTTGAGCATTGTAAAGTAGTAGAGCCACTTTTAGAACATCCTGAATCATCTCATGATGTTGCCTGTCATCGCTGGGAAGAGCTTATGAATATTAAAGAAATACCGGTAGCAAATCTTGCGTAACGCTTATCAAATTTTCTAGCATCCAGAATTGTTGATTAACACAGATTAGTTTATTTATTTTTTTAGGACGGCCTTATGAACACCCCAACCAACATTTTATTTATTACCGCTGATCAATGGCGTGGCGACTGCCTTTCTGCTGTAGACCACCCTTGCCTGAAAACACCGAATCTTGATCGCCTCGCGGCTGATGGAATATTGTTTAAGCAACATTTTGCCCAAACCACACCTTGTGGCCCAAGTCGAGCAAGCCTCTATACGGGCATGTATTTGCTGAATCATCGATCCGTCAATAATGGCACTCCATTAGATGATAGGCATACTAACGTTGCACTGGAAGCGAGAAAAGCGGGATACAACCCTCTGTTATTTGGATACACTGATATCAGTGTGGATCCCCGTCAATGCGCCCCTGGCGATCCACGATTACAAACCTATGAAGGGGTGCTACCAGGCATGACACCCGTAATGCATGTAGACGACCGAAA
>DODG01000296.1:1909-2539 GCA_003509065.1 Acidobacteriota bacterium | reverse complement strand
TGGATTTGAAGCTGACGATCTGATAGGCACACTTTCCAAGCAAGCTACCGAGCAGGGCATCAATACCCTGATACTAACCGGTGATGCTGACCAGTTACAGCTTGTTGACGAAAAAACTTCTCTGCTCATGTATACCGGCTTTGGAGAAATACGCACATATGACCCTGCGGGGGTAGCTGAACGGTACGATGGCCTGGGACCTGAATACGTCGCTGAAATCAAAGCCCTCGAAGGTGATTCATCGGACAACATTCCCGGAGTGCCAGGAGTCGGCAAGAAATCTGCCAGAACCGTACTGGCAAAATTGGGGCATTTCCCTTCTTTATTCAACAACCTAAGTGAAGTCGAACGGATCGAAGGACTTCGAGGCGCAAAGCGCGCAATGAACTTACTTGAAGAGCACCGTGATACCGCGGCTGAGGCTCTGGTTCTAACAACAATTGTTCGTGACGTTCCAATTGATTTCGATGCCGAACAATCGAAATTCGGTCAGTTTGATCGAGAGAAAGTAATCAAGATTCTGATGGATTACGAATTGCGTCTAGTCGCTAATCGTTTACCACAATCAGAATTGGATCACTTAAAACAAACAAACTCTGACAATAAGGATGTTGCAAAAACTTCTGCTAC
>DODG01000296.1:0-1574 GCA_003509065.1 Acidobacteriota bacterium | reverse complement strand
TCAGGTCAGATGGACATGATGGGTGATCTCTCATCATCCGTATCGGTCGAAACAATCACACAACTTGATCCACCTAAACCACTCGGCGAGTATGAAACGATCACAGATACGAGCAGTCTTCGCTCCATGATCAATCAAATTTCCACAAATGGTGAGTTTGCATTCGACACAGAAACAACCGGCCTTAACCCAATGTCATCTGATCTAGTGGGTCTTTCGTTCGCTTTAAAATCGGGACATGCCTGGTATGTTCCAGTTGGCCACACTGAAGGCACACAAATCTCATTTTCTGAAGGGCTTACGCTACTACGCCCACTATTCGAAAATGAATTGATCAATAAAATCGCACATAACGCGAATTTTGACCTAATGGTGCTGGCCTCTGCTGGTATTGAAGTAAAAACTCTGGGCTTCGACACCATGATCGCAGCAGCACTGTGTGGTCACCGATCCATTGGTCTGAAGCAGCTTGCTTTGCAGATTTTCCAACAGAATATGACTGAAATCAAGACACTTATAGGGGTTGGCAAAAAACAGATCACTATGGCGCAAGTGCCGATCGATAAAGCAAGTCCATACGCCGCAGCTGATGCCGACTTTACATGGCGTTTATATGAATATCTCAAGCACGAGATACTCGAGCATCAAGCCAGCTATGTAAATGAAGAGATCGAAATCCCCTTACTGCCGGTCATTATCGAAATGCAACGCAACGGCATGATTATCAACAAAGCCGCGCTCGCCGAGATGTCTGAACAACTCGGAACTGACGTCGAGCAAATCAAACAGGCGGCAACGTCCATAGTCGGCGGTCGAGAACTTAATCTGGCTTCAAACCAACAAGTAGCCAATCTGCTAATTGATGAACTCGGTGCACCCAAAACCCGCAAAACTAAAACAGGGTGGTCAATGGATGCCAATGCTTTGGAGAAAATTCGGGAAACTCCAAGACTTGACGACAGGGTTTACCAAATCGCCGATGCCGTACTGAAATTCCGCGAACTGACAAAGCTCAAATCTACATATGTTGACGCCCTGCCGCTATTAGCAAATCCTAGTACCCAGCGGGTTCACACCAGTTTCAACCAGGTCGGTTCAGCCACCGGGCGACTCTCAAGCAACGATCCTAACGTACAAAACATTCCGGTTCGGACAGAGCTTGGCAGAAAGGTTCGAAAGGCGTTCGTTGCCGATTTCGCAAACGGCTGGCAATTTCTCGCAGCGGACTACTCGCAGATCGAACTAAGAATCCTTGCACATCTTTCGCAGGATCCAGGTCTCCTCGAAGCATTTAGTAACAGTGAAGATATCCATGCCTCAACTGCACGCGCAATGTACGGAGTGAAAGAGGTAAGTGCCGATCAACGTCGGGTGGCTAAGATTTTAAACTTTGGGGTGATCTACGGACTTGGACCTATAGGGGTAGCTCGCCAAACAGATCTGACGCGAAAACAGGGACAAGAATTCATCGATCTCTACTTCGGTAAATACCCCGGAATTCATAACTATATAGAGCAAGCTAAACAATCTGCACGCGACACGGGCTTCGCACAGACCGTCACCGGTCGGCGGCG
>DODG01000060.1 GCA_003509065.1 Acidobacteriota bacterium | reverse complement strand
CCCATTCCAAACACCCATGCATTGACCTTAGCAGTGAGCCCGATCGAGGTAATAATAAAGTTAAGAAAAAATGCCGCTACGAGGATCATCATCACCATACCGGTAGTCCGCATCGTACCTTCTATCGCATCACGCAACATTAGAATCGTCAGTCGTCGTCGCCAAGCTGCTAGAACAAGCGCAATAATCACACCGAGCGCTGCAGATTCAGTAGGAGTTGCCCAGCCCAGGTAAATGGTACCAATCACAACACAAAAGATAATCAACGGCGGGACCATATCCGGCAATGTCCTCCAACGCGCTTGCCAGTCGGTTTTAATTTTTTTCCCACCCCATTGCGGACGAAACAAACAACCAATTAGAACTGTCACCATAAACAGCAACGCCAAAATCAGTCCCGGAGTAAATCCGGCAAGGTAAAGCTGCGGAATCGAAGTTTCTGTGAGCACACCATAGACAATCATGTTGATCGACGGTGGAATAAGAATCCCTAACGTCCCACCCGCAGCGATGGTGCCAAGAAAAAATCGCTCGTTGTATTGATGGCGATCAATTTCCCCAACTGCCACCGTACCGATGGTGGCCGCAGTAGCGACACTGGACCCCGACACTGCAGCGAACATCGTGCAGGTACCAATATTTGAATGCATCAAGCCGCCGGGTAGCCAAGCCAACCAATGCGTCATAGCCCCATACATACGCTCAGCGATGCCAGAGCGCAAGAGAATTTCGCCAAGAAGAATAAATAGCGGAACAGCAACCAAGATAAACGAAGTGGACGAAGCCCACGCAAGTTCCCCGATGGCCGGCGTCAGGTTGAGAAACGAAAACCAATTCCCAAGAACCAGCGCCGTCGTCGCGAGGACAGCCGCCACCGGAATACTGATGGCGAGCAAACCCAGCAGCACCGTCATCATTACCGTTATCATTGTTTGCTCTCCCCGGACATCTCTCGATGTCTTGCCACTACAGCGAGTTCTTCGTCAAGCTCTTGTTTGGCACTGCGAGGTCCGATAAGACGGCGCACAGTATCCAAATCACCCACCACCAGCGCTAACACAGCCCGTGTCAGCAACAGGCTTGAAACCAATAGAAAAAATATGAGTCCAGCTGCCCACAGAAACTGTGGAATGGCGAGAGGGGTTGCTAGGGGAGACAACGTTCGGGAACTCATCGACCACGAAGATGAAAACACCTGAAAACCATACCAGGCCATCAATGCGATGATAATAGTAAAAATTAATTGAGCGATTGCATCAATCAATGCACATAATCGCGTCGGCAACACAACATACAGCGACTCAATTCGCACATGAGCCCGTTCCAACATGGTGAAACTGAACGCCCACGCACTGCCAATTGCGAGCGCAAACGTTGACAACTCGTCCGCGCCGCCGATAGACATGATGAAAAACTTACGAATGATGATTTCAACACTGATAACAACCGCAGCGCCGAGTATCAGAATCCCACCAAACCAGGCACCGTAGCGGGCCAATCGGCGAGCAAGACCAATCAGATGATCCATCTGGGGCTTAGCATTGTAAAAACGGGTGCCAATTCCTGGCACCCGTTCTTATCGAAATAATCAGATCTTATCTAGCGCAATCTGCATACCGACAATTTTACCGATCGTATTATTCCACTCTACGACACAGTCCTTTCCGCAACGTTTTCCCCACTCTACAAGCACCACGTCTTCCATCAACTGTTTGTGCAAAGTCTTGTCAGAATCGATAACCGGAACGATGGTCATATCTGCCTTTTTGCCAAAGTCACATGGATCCTTACCGGTATTACAGTTGTCCGCTTGCGCTGCTGATTTGCCTACCGTTGCCCAGTAGTCTTTTTCAAACAGGTCAAACCCCTTGGTCATCACGGCCCGTACGTCTGGCCCGAAGCGCTTCCATGAATCCAGATTTACCCCCTGAACGTTAACACTCCACCCTAAGTACATCGGGTAAATGAAATCGCTGACTTCCGGCCACCCTGCTGAGTTACCACTCGTCGTGCCGGTTACAGCGCAATCAACAACACCTCTTTGCAAGGCTGGTACAACCTCGGCAAATGCCATACTGATGGTGGTACCACCCACAGCATTCACAAAATCAGACATAGTCTTATTGAAGACGCGAATCTTTCGCCCCTTCAAATCAGAGAGTTGCTTGATAGGGTCACGACACCAGAACACCTGCGGTGGGTTTGCTCCCGTACCGAGTAGCTTGGTGTTGAAATTCTTCTGCATGACCCGATCCATTGCAGGTTTCCAGGCATCGCAAATTTTGAAAGCAGTCTCAATATCGAGAGCGAGTCCAGCTAAATCACAGCCTTCGAATACCGCGTTATCACCAGCTAACTTACTGACATCAGTACTGCCAAAATCGGTGACCCCCGCCTTGAGGAGCCGTAAAACCTGGAAGCCCTTGATACCCATCAGATCCATGTTGTTGTAGTTGGCCGTAATTTTTCCCCCACTCAACCCTGGCAGAGTTTCATGCCAGAATCGCTTTTCTGGAATCACTGCGTGCCGAACGGCGCTATTGGTACCAATAACTGTCACTTGAGTCTCGGGAATACCCCCTGCCCACGCAGTTGACATGATTAATAACGCTGCGCCTGTAACCGTAAGAGCGTGTCGAAAAAGTCCTTTCATGATGTCCTCCTATAGCCCATCAAG
>DODG01000169.1 GCA_003509065.1 Acidobacteriota bacterium | reverse complement strand
TCGCACCATATCTCGAACTCCTTCATCAAGCAGTTTCTTCGGAAGAGGAAGGAACCCAGCCTCTGGCATGCCGGGACCGCCAACCGGGCCTGCACCCTTCATCACGAGAATGTCGTCCTTAGTCACATCCAGATCGGGGTCGTCGATCCTGTTTTTCAGATCAAGCGGGTTTTCAAACACAATTGCTCTGCCAGTGTGCTTTAAAAGTTCAGGCGACGCTGCGATGTGTTTAATTACGGCCCCATCGGGTGCAAGCGAGCCCTTCAGTACGGTGAGCCCGCCTTCTTTGGCGAGTGGGTTCTCTGGCGAAAGAACCACATCATCGTTGTGACATTCAGCATCGGCGATATTTCCGCCCAGAGAATCACCAGTGACGGTAAGACAGTCGAGATTGAGGAGACTCGACATCTTCTTCAAAACCGCCTCCACACCACCTGCATAGTACAAATCTTCCATGAGATATTTGCCGCCGGGTTTCAGGTTGACTATTACCGGTGTTGTTTCTGACAGCTCGTTGAATCGTTCTAGAGGCAGTTTGATGCCTGCTCGACCCGCAATTGCTGTGAGATGGATAATTGCATTCGTTGAGCCACCAGCTGCCAAAAGCATGCGTATAGCGTTGTCGAAGGCGTCTTGGGTGAGGATGTCTGACGGTCGTATGCCCTTGCGAACAAGATCGACAGCGGCACGACCTGAGTTTTCAGCGAGGACCTTCCTCCGAGAGTCTGCGCCCGGAATGGCGGCTCCGCCCGGTAACGACATTCCAATAGTTTCAACGATGGCGCCCATAGTCGATGCCGTACCCATCACCATGCAGTGACCCGGTGAGCGGTAGATCGCGGCTTCCATCGAATCGTAATCTGCCTGAGTAATCTCTCCTGCTCTCAGTTCAGACCAGTAGCGTCGGCAATCAGTACAAGACCCAAGCTCTTCACCCTTCCAGTTGCCATTCAGCTGAGGTCCTCCGGTGAGAACGATGGCTGGAAGGTCGGCTGATGCCGCACCCATAAGCATTGCGGGAGTGGTTTTATCGCAGCCAGAAAGAAGCACAACACCGTCGATTGGAAGGCCTCGGATCATTTCTTCTACGTCCATCGACATTAGGTTTCGACAGAACATAGAAGTGGGTGATAGAAAGAATTCTCCGAGTGAAATCGTAGGAAATTCAATTGGAAATCCACCGGCAGCAAGAACTCCACGTTTTACATGCTCTGCTAGTCCTCGAAGGTGGGCGTTGCAATGTGTTGCTTCCGACCATGAGTTGGCAATCCCGATGATTGGTCGGCCGGCAAATGATTCTTCAGACCAGCCTTGGTTTTTGAGACCGGCTCGATGCAAAAAACCTTCCAGATCTTTGGTTCCAAACCACTCAGCCGAACGAAGAATTTTACCGTTTGATTGGTCCGTACCCATTGATTGGAGTCCTATCAACTTACTAAAGAATTTCAGACAGGCGGGGAGTTTAGCAAACGACAAGATGATAATTTGATACCAGCCGTAGCTGCGGGTCGCAATTCGCCGTGATCTAAAGAGCTTTGGTCAGTAGCGACGTTGAATCGAAAAAAACATGTCATTAGGTACGAACTCAAGATTTCCCGAACTTACAGTCGCCGGTACGCCGATAAATATGGGACGCCAGATCGGTGAACATTTTCGGTCTCATATCATCGAACTTTCAGATTTGGTTCTCGATCGTTTCAACAAAGGAACTACCCAATCAATTTCGTGGGAACGCGCTGAAGAAGTGGCTCGGCGTAGTTTCGGTCGAGTTGAGGAGATGTTCCCTGGTCCTCTTGACGAACTCAGAGGTACCGCTGAGTCGTCAGGGGTCTCTTTGGATCGCTTGATGGTTTTGAATGCCCGAAACATGCTCGGTGACACCTCAGAAGGCTGTACGTCGATCATGGTTGGGTCAGAGGCTTCCGAATCGGGCAAAGGGTTTGCTGGGCAGAACTGGGACAATGACCCCGCGATGGGGCCATTGTCCGCTGTGATAACTCGCAAAGGCGAAGGCTTCAGTTCGTTCACATCTTGGATGCAGCCAGGAATAATTGCTTACATGGGATTCAATTCGGTGGGTATTGGAATATGTATGAACGCGCTGAATGGTCCGAGCGATTCCACCGGAATACCGTGGTACTTCTTCGTTCGTTCGATTCTCGAATCATCTTCGAGTGTTGATGCTGTCAGCGCTGTCGAATCATCACCAAGAGCATTAACGGCGAATGCAGCGATGATTACCGTTGAAGGCCCATTGAATCTGGAGATCACCCCGGGCTCGGTTGAGTCGATTCAGGCTGAATCTGACGGAGTGTTGGTTCACACCAATCACTGTATTCACCCATCACTCGAATCGAACAATGTTGAATTTGGTGATCGAATATATGGTCAATCTTTTGATCGACGAGATCGTGGGCAGGCGATTCTTGGCGAGAAAATGGCCACAGGTAAACTCACGTTAGATCACGCCAAGGCGCTACTATCTGACCATGATGGATTCCCAACATCGATTTGCCGACATCCGAATGATGAACCGACTTATGGATGGCAACGTAGTGTTGTATCGATCATTCTTGAACCGGATGATAATCGAATGCACGTATCAAATGGCAATCCGTGCGAGAGCAAATACGAAACTTACTACGCAGGTTGACTCGGCGACGAATCAGCTTAGGAGATCGACTCAGTTGAGATTTAGCAAACCAGCATTGATGGGAGCGGGACTGGGATTTGTGATGGGGATCGTATTCCTGATCTTTTCACTTTTCCAGTTCGATAGAGAAGTCAGTGATGTCAAAGGACAAATACTGCTGACAGTAGTTTTCGTGATGCCGTTCATGGTGCTCATCGGCCTTGGAATAGGCGGGCTTTGGAGCAAGTTATACGGCCCGAATAGTCTCTAACGCTTAAGACGCAGTAACCTCAATATTCTGGAGAATAGGTTGCTCGAATTCGCAGCGTTGTGTTTGTTCAGCCGTTCTGCCGTACATGTCGCACAGGTACAGTAAGGAGGATGTTTTTTTCCTCTATAAGCGCGCTCGACCAATAAACTTATTCTTCTCCGCTTCCCGAGCGGGCGACTTGTGGCGTGAGTAACTGGAAATCACTTAAATTGTTGCGACCAATATAACTCGCTTCGCTAACGAAATAAAAATACCAGATGAAAAATACAAATTTAACTCTGGATTTTAATTACGCAGCACCCCAAGGATAATCTAAGATCATATCGTGCATCATTTACTGAATCTGATTCAGACAAAAACATAGATATCTATTTAATCAAGTCCATTTGAACTTCTCGCAGGTATTCCCGTATCAAACAATTATTCATTAATAAGACAGACGATGTCGCTAAATTCTGTGACATGGCATCCACATCTAACTTTGTAGCTGTTGACACAGAATTTGTTAGAGAAAAGACCTACTGGCCCATTCTCTGCCTGATTCAAATCGCCACGAGAGATCAAGC
>DODG01000204.1 GCA_003509065.1 Acidobacteriota bacterium | reverse complement strand
ATCACTTGAAGATCTGGAGTTGTTGTCTGATTTAGAAGTGTCTGGTGTCTTTGTAAAGACGCCGGTGTTTCCTTTTGTAAGATTTCCTGGCGTTGACACCCTGCTTGGTCCTGAAATGAAATCGACCGGTGAGGTGATGGGTGGGGCGCTTACGTTTGGTAATGCGTTTGCGAAAGCACAGCTGGCCGCAGGTCAGCAGCTTCCACAATCTGGCACAGCTTTTGTCAGTGTCAATGACAAAGATAAGAAAAACGTAAGTAAGATTGCGTCGGATTTGGTAGCTCTCGGCTTTAGCATTGTTGCTTCTCGGGGTACGGCCGCTTACCTCAGAGCCCAAGGTGTCGACACTGACCTGGTGTTTAAGATTAATGAAGGTCGGCCTCACATTGGAGATCAGATCTTAAATGGTGGAGTAGATCTGATCATCAATACACCACTCGGCCGAGACTCATTTTTTGACGACTTGACTGTGCGGCGGATAGCCATGCTGCATGGTGTTCCGTGTATAACGACACTGACAGGTGCAGCTGCAGCCGTCAGCGCAATTCGAGCTATACAAAATGAGGCGCTGACAGTGAGATCCATACAACAATATCATTCAGAGATTGTTGCTGACCGCACCTAGTCTTCGGTTTCAGACTTTTTAACATCATTCCATAATCCTTCCAGTTCTTCAGGAGTTGACTTGTGAATTGTGCGCCCACGACTTTGAAGTTTGTGCTCCACTTGTGCAAAACGAGAACAGAATTTTCGATTGGCTTGGCGTAGCGCTGTTTCTGGATCGACACCTAGTTTGCGAGACAGATTAGCGATCGAGAACAAGAAATCTCCCATTTCTTCTTGAACGCTTATCGGAACGTCATTTGCGATGGCTTCCCGCAACTCAGTCACTTCTTCGTCAATCTTATTAATTACAGATTCTGCGCGTGGCCAATCGAAACCGACGGTGGCAACGCGACTACCGATTTCATGTGCTCTCAGAAGTGCAGGCAAGGTCTCAGGAACGCTTCCAAGCAGACTCTGAGGGTGCCCCTTTTTAGACTTTTCTTTTGCCTTAAGTTGTTCCCAGAGACCAGTTATTTCTTTTGTTGTATTCGGTTTTGACCCTGAGGTGCGAAGGCCACTCTTTTCTCCGAAAACATGAGGATGACGGTCGATGAGTTTATTGACAATGGCGGTGATAATGTTTGAGATCGTGAAAGAATCTGACTCGGAACAGATTTCTGCCAAGAAGACGATTTGAAATAATAGGTCACCCAATTCATTCTTGAGCTCAGCTTGGTCGTTTCGGTCGATTGCATCGAGAACTTCATAGGTCTCTTCAAGTAAAAATGATCGAAGTGAATGTAAAGTCTGTTCACCGTCCCAAGGACAGCCGCTTGGTGAGCGTAAGTGACGCATGAGCTCAACGAGACGATTAAAGTGATCGCCAGCCGTATCGTTCGTCGAAGCCGGTTTTCGTGATGTTGGTTGTGGTTTGGTATTGTGAGTCATGGGTTTACTTGGTCCTAGCTGTCGGAAATCAGTGTTGATTACCGCCTGCCAAGATGAAATTAAAAGCTATGCTAGCATTGTGGGCCTGCAGCTTTTTAATTTTTGTGCTCTGGTTTAGTTATTGAGGGGCTCGTCTGGCTCGTTCATAAACGGAATCTTATGCGTGATGACTACATCTAACAATGTAACATTTGATATGTTTGTGGTGACTCTTGCAACTACTGCTGCTGTCCACCTTGGCGATGTTGCGGACCGTGAGTCAGGTCTTAAGTCTGCCCCAGATCTTGCTTCCGCCGCACAAATGATAGATATGCTGGCCTTATTAGAAGATAAGACTCGCGGCAATCTAACCTTAGACGAAGAACAAAAACTTAGTCTTACGTTGCGGACCTTGCGAAAACGCCTCCTTGAAATAAAGGAGCAAGTTGTTGACTAGCTATGCGTCATTTTAGGTATTAGTGATTTGCGTATTACCTTTCTTGGTACGGGTACTTCATCGGGCATACCTGTGGTGGGTTGCGACTGTAAAACATGTTGTTCTAAGGATCCTCGCGATCGTCGTTGGCGTCCATCGGTTTTAATTCAACTGGGTGACGGAACCAGTGTTCTCGTTGACACTTCTCCAGATTTGCGTGCGCAAGCACTCAAATTTGATATTCGCCGCATTGACGCCGTCTTGTTTACACACAGCCACGCCGATCACGTGTTCGGCTTAGATGAGATACGTCGTTACAATTACCTGCAAGGTGAGGCGATTCCATGTTATGGCGATCGTCGAACGGTTACTGACATTAGGCAGATGTTTGCCTATATTTTTAAACCGCCAGAACAAACTGGTAGTCATTTACCTCAGATCGTTACTTTTCCACTAGAGGGTTCATTTTCCCTGGGTCACCAGACCTTCGTTCCTGTGCCAGTTCAGCACGGGCAACGAAAGATACTAGGATTCCGAGTTGGGCGGTTTGCTTATCTCACTGACTGCAATGGAATTCCAGACGCATCTTGGGGATTACTTAAGGATCTCGATCTCTTAGTGATTGATGCATTACGTCCACGATCGCACCCTACGCATTTTTCAGTCGATGAGGCTGTCGACGCAGCGCGAAGGATTGGTGCTGCACGCACCTACTTCACTCACATGTGCCACGACTTATCGCACGCAGCTACCTCCACGCAACTCCCGGATAAGATGGAGTTGGCATATGATGGTTTGGTCTTAAACGTACTGGATGATTCATCAAATTCCAAAGCCTGACTCTTTACGCGACGATCTGATCACCGTGTCTATTATTCATTTTCCAGACAACTCAAAACCCGTTCACTGGGATCGAATCGTCCTCGCAGTTGGGAATTTTGACGGCCTCCATCGTGGCCATACAAAGATTCTCGAATGTGCTCGTCAAAGTGCTGATCGCCAACATGCCAGAGCGATAGCGCTAACGTTCGATCCACACCCGTCTCGGATCGTTCGACCTGACAAAGTTCCAGCTGCACTCATGACCATGGAACAGAAGACCAAGGCTCTTATGCAGGTTGGTTTGGATGGTATTGCAGTTGTGAGATTTACGAAGGAACTCTCGCAATGGTCAGCAGAATCATTCATACGTAAGGTGTTGGTTGATTGGTTGCAAGTGGTTGAAGTATGGGTAGGGGCAAATTTCTTATTTGGGAAGAATCGATCTGGTAATTTTTCAGTGTTGCGTGTCGAGGGTGAAAAGCATGGTTTTCAAGCTGAAAAAATTGATGCAGTGCGGTACCGAGACTTCGTTGTGAGTAGTACACGCGTGCGGCGTTTGATTACCGAAGGACGAGTTGATGAAGCCAGCGCGTTGTTGGGCAGGCATTACTTCATTGACGGAATGGTTGTCCATGGGTCAGGACGAGGTCAGGAGATCGGTGTGGCTACGGCTAATCTTGAGACGGCCAATGAGCTTTTACCGCCAAACGGTGTCTACGCAACTATGGTGAGAATTGATGAAGCGGTGCATGCCAGTATTACTAACATTGGAGTGCGCCCAACATTCGATCGTCAAGGTGACCGAGCAATCGAAACCCACATATTCGATTTAAATCAAGACCTCTATACTAAAGAGTTGCAGTTGTCATTCGTTCAACGATTAAGAGATGAACGTCATTTTTCTGATAGCAGTTCTCTTCGTGCTCAAATAGATGTTGATTGTCGTGAAGCGAGGGCACTCTTCGATCGGCTTTCGCTGTAGAATTTAAGCTGGGTTCTGGAAGTCCACGGACCATGGGTGACTCTCGTTTTACTTACCGAGCTTTCTATAGTGCGACCTTAATTTGACCGATGCGTCTCTATAACACCTTAACTCGTCGTGAAGAGTTATTTACACCAAGTCGTGGACAGTTGGTACGCATGTACACCTGTGGATTGACTGTTTATGCGAGGGGGCATATCGGAAATTTTCGGACATTTGTTGCATTGGACGTACTTCGACGTGCGCTCAGATATGAAGAAAGTTATGAAGTTCAACAAATTATGAACTTCACCGATGTTGACGATCGCACCATCGCCGCTTCTCGAGCTGCTGAAATGTCGTTACGTGATTACACAAATCAGTACATCGAGGCATTCCGTGAGGATGCTCTAGCACTTGGGCTTGAACCAGTAGAGGAGCAACCACGGGCGACTGATGAGGTCAATCTTCGAGCCATGACCGAGATGATTCAGGCTCTTGAGGCTAACGGGCATACCTATCGGCGTGCCGGATCGATCTATTTCAAGATTTCGACTTTGTCACAGTACGGCCAATTGGCACAGCTCGATCCTGAGGGTATTAAATCTGGTGCTCGTGTTGATAGTGACCAATATGACAAGGAAAACGCGCGTGACTTTGTTCTGTGGAAATCAGCAAAACCGGAGGAGCCGTCTTGGGATTTTGGCATTGGACCTGGTCGTCCAGGGTGGCACATTGAATGTTCAGCGATGGCCATGCGTTTGCTCGACGGTCCTCCAATTGATATTCATGCCGGTGGCGTCGATTTAATTTTTCCGCATCACGAAAACGAGATTGCACAGAGCGAAGGTATGACCGGCGAACAGTTTTCTCGTTATTGGGTGCATGTTGAACATTTACTGTTGGACCAAGGCGAGAAGATGTCAAAGTCGGTGGGTAATGTGCTGACCGTGCCGGAGATTCTTAAAAAAGGTTACCGAGCTTCGGTGTTACGTTATGTTCTATTATCCGTGC
>DODG01000391.1 GCA_003509065.1 Acidobacteriota bacterium | reverse complement strand
TTCGTAAAGCATCCCTTTCGAACCTCGTAAGGGTGCCATTGACGTCACCGGACCAAAGCCTCCATTGTCAGAAAAGAAGATCACGATTGTGCGATCAGCTAGTGCAAGGTCTGCTAGCACCTTTAGGATGCGCCCGACACTATCGTCGATACTGTGAATCATTGCCGCATAAGTGGGATTACTCTGTCCGTCCGTTCCACCTTTCTCAGTGTAATGCTGGACAAGCGTCGACTCAGCCTGAATTGGGGTGTGCACACCATAATGTGACAGGTAGAGAAAGAACGGTGCCTCACGATTGTTTCTAATAAAATCAATTGCTTCATCCGTGAGTCGGTCCGTGAGGTACTCACCTACCTCTCCATCGCTAAGGTCTGGTAGAACTCGACCATCTCGCATGTAGGGATAGAAATAACTTGGTGGACTTCCAAACTGATCTCCAGCTAGTGTCCAATCAAAACCCTGGTTGTCAGGAAGAAATTCTGACCCGCCGAGGTGCCACTTGCCGACCTGACCTGACACATACCCGCTCGCGTTCAACGCCTCAGGTATCGTAATCGTTTCAAGAGCTAGTTCAGTTTGGTTAACTACCGGCACGAGTTGACGAAGCTTCGAGTTACCTCGCTCGGAAGTGCCCACTGTGTAGACTCCGTGTCGTGGCTGGTATTGTCCTGATAACAGACTCGCTCGTGCCGGAGCGCAATTGGGCGCGTTTGAATAAGCGTTTGTAAAACGCATGCCTTCGCGTGCTAGTGCATCAATGTGTGGGGTCTCGTAGTATTGACTACCCATCACGCCGAGGTCACGCCACCCGAGGTCGTCTACATAGATGAGTACAACGTTAGGCAGTTGGGCCGCCTGGCACCCTAATGAAAAAGTGCCCAGTATAAGTAGGAGCCCTACCGTGATAAATTGCCGCCACCGCATCATAACGCCCAAGGTTTTAGAACTTACGAATTTCTAGCTCACTTCAAGCTTCCACAATGCCAAGCGGTGCATAGCGCCTCCACTGGCCTCTCGTGAAATCCGGAAACTGCATCGGCTTACTGCCCTCACTGACCGAACGCTCAGACAATTCCGAGACGGCACTGAGAGCCGCAGCATCATATACATTCATGTCAGTAGGTAATCCTTCGCGTAGACACTTGATTAATCGATAATCTTCCAGAAAGTCCATGCCACCATGTCCAGCTCCCCGCGAACGACCACCAATGGCAGCCCAGAGTGGATGATCAAATTCTTCAAGATACCGATCAGCAGAATCCCATTGGTGCTGGGCACTGCGTCCTTCGAGGTAAACACGATTCGGATACCCCTGAAAAATGCCTTTCGTGCCCTGGACGAGATTAATCCGGCTGTACGGCCGAGGCAGATTAGTGTCATGGCTAAGAAAGATCGTCCGTCCATTAACAGTGTGAATAAGACTGGTATTCACATCACCAAGTGCATATTTCTCCTGGCGTTCGACTGCCTCGGCCGGAAAATGGTCGGCGGCGTAGAGTTGCAATCCCCGTGAGTTGCTACTCATTGACACAAGATAATCAAATTGATCTCCGCGATTAATATTCATGCAATTAGCAACTGGGCCAAGGCCGTGCGTCGGATAGAGGTTGCCATTTCGCGTGATCGAATGCGCACGCCGCCAAAGACCTTCATTGGCACGTTCGAACTTTACTGCTCGTAAGTCATGCAGGTAACCACACTCACCATGTAACAACTCACCAAAGAGCCCCTGGCGCGCCATGTTAAACACCATCATTTCCATGCGACCGTAATTGACGTTTTCCATCATCACGCAGTGTTTTTTTGTACGCTCAGCAGTTTCGACCAATTGCCAGCATTCATCAATAGTCACAGCAGCCGGCACCTCGGTGGCGGCGTGTTTATCACTGGTCATGGCAGCTACGCAAACGGGTACATGCCAACGCCAAGGCGTCGCCGTAAACACAAGGTCAAGTTCTTCTTCTTGACACATCCGCTCGAAATCAAACTCTCCTCGAAAGTACCCCCGCGGTCTTGGCTGGCCTGCCGCTTCAACCCAGTCCTGCACTCTGGTTACCTTGTCTTCAACGATGTCGCATATTGCTGCGAGTCGAACACCTTCAATCCGAAGAAGATTCCGACAATGTGAAGAGCCCTGAAGGCCCACCCCAACAAAACCAATCCTCACAACATCGATCGGAGGCGCAGTCAATAACTCATTCGGCACCGACTCAAGGTGTTGTTGCTGAGATGCGGTCGCGCGGGGCTCAACGAGTGAAGTGCTAAGACTCAGCGCTCCAAGTCCCATAAACGTGCGGCGATCGAACCGTGTCACCATATTGGCTCCTTTGTCACATTAGCCGAAAGCATCCGGCCCGACCTCTTGGTCACGCCAAAACAATAATAGCCAAATCGACCAATCGAACAATCCCAATCTCTGGAGTGAAAATTCGTACAACTGGATTGTCTGGAGGTCTGCTACTCTTTTACGCAACGACTGTGACCGATATCATCGGATTATCCTTGTTTGGAGCAGCTATCACGCTGCATCTTTTTCGAAAAAACTGAGACGTTATCATGCATTTATACCTGAAAATTGGATTTGCTGCTGCCTTTGTTCTCGTTGCTGAGCCGCTCGTCGCGCAAAGGCTGATGCCAGCACAACCAGAGACAGTAGGCATGTCATCCGAGCGACTCGAACGATTGACAGAGTCATTACAGGATTATGTCGATGACAACCGGCTTGCTGGCGCTGTGGCCCTAGTTGTACGGCGCGGAAAGATCGCTTATCTGGAGGCTGTCGGTTTTCGAGACAAGGAAATGGATGCGCCAATGTTCACTGATACAATTTTTCGAATCGCATCGCAAACAAAAGCTCTAGTCAGTGTCGGCGTAATGATGCTTCAGGAAGAAGGTGAACTCCTCATCACCGATTCAGTTGGAAAATATCTTCCAGAATTCATGCACACCACCGTGGCAGAACCCAACGACCGTGAAAGTTACAGC
>DODG01000252.1 GCA_003509065.1 Acidobacteriota bacterium | reverse complement strand
TAAGGCTATTCTGAATTTTTCTCCAGGTTCATTACGTGTTCCGGAAGACGTCAAGGTGAAAAATGTTGACCTGACAGTGTCTCTTGAGAACATGTCATTTTACTTGGCAAGGGTTGACCGTGGCGAAGAAGACTAAGCGTAAACGACAGTCAGTCAATCAACGTAAGGTTCCCAAACGATCACGTCGGGTTCCTGCAGCTAAGTTGTCGCATATTGATGCGCAAGGACAGACACGAATGGTCAATGTGGGCGCGAAGCCCGTAACGACACGAGAGGCTACAGCTAGAGGTATGATTCGGATTGGCTCTGCAGCATTGCAGGCTATTCGAAGTGGTCAAATAGCGAAGGGTGATCCCTTGCAGGCTGCTCGTTTGGCTGGCATTATGGCTGCAAAACGAACCGCTGAGTTGATTCCACTTTGTCATCCTTTACCGCTGAACCATGTTTCGATTGATCTTCGTGACCGTGCTGACGGATACGACATTGAAGCGTGCGTTCGAACGGATGCAAAAACTGGTGTTGAAATGGAGGCACTCACGGCAGTAACGGTTGCAGCATTGACAATTTACGACATGGTTAAAGCGATCGACCGTGAGATGGTCATTGGTGAGATTCGTCTGATCCAGAAATCTGGAGGGCGTTCAGGTCTGTATCGGAGACAGGATTCATAAAAGTTTTGTCAATGAGGTCAACGAGACGAAGTGAGTGAGATGCAGCAGTTATCGAATGTTGATGTCACTACCTTGGCGGATCTGCCTTTCCATGTCCGCGACAAGTTTTCAAAGTCGAAGTTTGTACGGCAGTGTCAAGCTGATGGTTTTAATGATGTTTCTAGTTGTGAGTTATTTGAACGTATTCGAGAGTTGAGTCTGGGTTTCAAACAGTTCGGTCTCAATCAAGGTGATCGTGTCGCACTAGTCGCTGATAGCTGTCCCGAATGGATAATTACTGATCTAGCTATCTTGACAGCTGGTGCGGTCACCGTACCGATTTATCCGACGTTGGCGGCTGGGCAGGTGAAGGGAATTTTGGCGGACTGTGCCGCGCGTTTGGTGATTGTGTCCGATGAGACTCAGGCGGAAAAGGTGAGGAGCGTTCGGTCAGAGTTGCCAAATCTTGAAGCAATTGTGGTTATTGAGCAAGAAGCCAAATGTATTGAAAATGAAAACGAACACTTATTAGCCAGTGTTGCGAAAGGAGGACGTGACCGTTTGGTCTCAGAAAATGGTCTCGAAAAGCGCTTCCGTGATGCTGCGCACTCAATTTCCCCCGATGCAATCGCGACGATCATCTACACATCTGGTACGACTGGAGAACCCAAAGGTGTGATGTTGACGCACCAGAATCTTCTCTCAAACTTACATGCCGTGAGCCAGGTCATACCAATCTCGTCTGATGATATGGCACTCTCGTTTCTACCTTTGAGCCATTCGTTAGAGCGGATGGTGCTTTATAAATATCTGTACAGTGGTGTCACCGTGGCCTTTGCTGAGTCGCTTGAGACGATCAAGCGTGATTTGTTAGCGGTGCGTCCAACCGTAATGAGTGGTGTACCACGGGTGTACGAAAAGGTGCATGCACGCGTTCTTGAATCTGTAAGCCACGCCTCATCGATACGGCAGCTTTTATTTCGGTGGGCGTTACGCGTCGGCAGCCTTCGAAGCAATGCTAGTTTGTCTGGAAAATCTATTCCTTGGCATGTTCGACTCCAACATTTCTTCGCGGACCGGTTGGTCTTTTCGAAGATTCGTAGTGTTACTGGAGGACGGTTACGCGAGATTATTTCTGGCGGTGCTCCGCTTGGTGATGAAACAGCCGAGTTCTTTTTTGCAATCGGACTACCTATTACTGAAGGGTATGGTTTAACCGAAACAGCCCCTGTACTGACGGTTAACCCTAAGGGACGGTGGAAAATTGGCACCGTGGGGGTCGCGATTCCTGGGGTAACCCTTCGCATTGCTGATGACGGTGAAGTTCTAGCACGCGGACCAAATATTATGGCTGGATATTACAAAATGCAAGAGGCGACACAGGCTGTTTTGCGAGATGGTTGGTTTCACACGGGTGATATTGGAACACTTGACGAAGATGGTTATCTAACCATCACGGATCGAAAAAAGGACATACTCGTGACCGCTAGTGGTAAGAACGTTGCGCCTGGGCCAATTGAGTCACTACTGAAACGCGATCCAATGATTAGCGAGGCCGTGCTCATCGGCGACAGGCGGCGTTTTATCACAGCATTAATCGTTCCCAACCTTCCGGTTATTCAGCAACGCATGGTGAACGGCGAAGCTTTAGCTTCACCATTGGAGGAATTACTTGTCCGTGAAGACGTAAGAGCGCTCTTTCAGTTAGTCGTTGACGAGGTCAACGGACAGCTAGCACAGTTCGAACAGGTCAAGCGATTTGCGTTACTGCCGACAGAATTTACGATAGCGAGTGGCGAACTGACGCCAACAATGAAGGCGCGCCGTCGAGTGATCGAAGATCGATGGAAAATCGCTATAGAAGAGCTTTACGTTGATTAAGCTGTTGAGTTGCCTATCAGAAAAGCCGAGCAGTAGGTATCGGCCACCAACGTAATTGCACACGTCCGATTATGTATTTCTTGGGCACCATTCCCCAGTGTCGGCTGTCTGAACTATTGTTCCGATGGTCTCCCATTACGAAATAGTAGCCCTTGGGTACAATCGTGGGGCCATAGTCTTCGTAACTTCGATAGTCTTGCGGTACGTACTCATCAGGCAGGGGAACGTTATTAACGAACACCTGACCTCTATCAATTGCCACTGCGTCGCCCTCTTCAGCAATCACTCGTTTCACGAACGACTTGTCCGGATCGATTGGGTAATACAGCATAACGATTTCACTGCGGTGCGGTTCAGTGAGACGATAGATTAATTTATTAACGATAAGACGATCCTGATCTATCAACGTAGGCGCCATGCTTTGTCCTTCGACTCGAGCTACCTGAAAACCAAACGTGACGATAAGCGTGGCATAGACAGCAGCGGAGGCAAGCGTTTTGATCCAGGCTACAAATTCTTCTC
>DODG01000043.1 GCA_003509065.1 Acidobacteriota bacterium | reverse complement strand
GTGGTGCGGAGCACTGACGAGGAGGGACGAACTGGTTTATGTTTCTCAGCACTAGAAACAGAATCAGCGTCAACGTTTTCAAATTCGTATGTAACCACATCGGCTAAGGCAGCAAGTTCACTGGACGCTTTTATATCTGAATATTCAGATCTGATTACCCTGTCAGCCACTTGACCCGCAGGACAGTTAGAATCAGGATCAAGAACGACTGTTTTGTAATCCATTTGCCGCGCAGCTATCGCAAGCATTCTCCCCAGCTGTCCGCCACCAATTATGCCAATAGTCGAACCGGGATTGAGGGGCGATTCTAGTTCCATTAATTACTCGTCGGTCTTTACAAAGGTGTCTGATTCAACTGCCTTAGCAGCCTTCTCGCGCATCTTTTCTACATTCAACTGTACAACCGGATCAGTCAGACCAACTATCTGTGCTGCAAGTATTCCTGCATTGAACGCTCCCCAACTACCAATCGAAACAGTCCCCACAGGAATCCCTCTAGGCATTTGCACAATGGATAAAAGCGAATCCAAACCACTTAAATTGTGTGCTTCTACCGGCACTCCAATTACAGGGAGAACCGTCTTCGCGGCAGTCATGCCTGGCAAGTGAGCAGCACCACCAGCACCGGCTATTATTACCTGGATCCCACGATCCTTGGCTTCCTCTGCAAATTTGAACATAAGATCTGGTGTCCGGTGCGCGGATATTATCCGTATCTCGTGCGCAACACCAAGCTGCTCAAGCAAATCGGCCGCGTTTTGCATGATCTTCAGATCAGAAGTGCTGCCCATAATCACAGAAACCAACGGTTGTGACATCGTGTTAATGCTCCGATTGAAATTTTTACTGTCAGATAATTTTACAGCCGCCACGATCGAAAAAGCCGAAGACTAACCGTTTAGAATCTGAGAATGCCATCCCTTAAGTTCAATTCACTCGATATCAACTACGAAGTTTCCGGAACCGGACCTTTACTAATTCTCCATCATGGTTTTGGATCTTGGGGTCGAGATTGGATTCGAGGAGGTTGGCTAGATGCGTTAAATCCTCACGCCACTATCCTTATATTCGATTCGGTTGGACACGGATTATCAACACGTTCACATAATCCATCTGACCACACGGTAGAAAAACGCGCAGCACTGGTAATAGCTCTCGCGGACCATATGGGAGTTGATAAATTTGGCTTTTTAGGTTTCTCTATGGGTGGTAGAACAGGTTTTGAGATTGCAGCATCTAATCCAGACCGACTCAGCCTTCTTGCAGTTGGCGGAATGGACCTACTCCCACCCGCCATAGAAAAAGACCGTTTTGAAAGAAGAATACGGGTTCTGCGTTCGGGCAGAACAAAATCAATAGAAATCCCTGATGGAGATCGACCAGGCAATGATCCGCTCGCGCTTGCTGCCTCTCATGAAGCCTTGTTGCAATGGAGTGGAGCAAACAAACGTCTTTCAAACCACACAGCTCCAACATTGTTATTTTGTGGAGAAAAAGACCAACATTTTGACAATGCCAAGTACACGGCTAAAAGTATGAAATTCCAATTTACTGCCCTACCAGACACCGATCACTACTCCACATTTTTCTCCTCGCCTCAGGCAGTGAGTTCGGTAACAAGATTTGTTTCAAAGCAACTAACTTAAACAAGCGAGTTTAACCCTGCTACGGTGCTACTATTGACAGCCTTGTTCGCCATCTATCGACCAATGCTGCAAGCTACAGGAAACTCATAATCCATGCCGAGCGTAGACGATTTTAAACGGGCTATGGTTGTGATAGCCCATCCCGACGATGCGGAATGGGGCTGTTCAGCTAGCGTTGCCAAATGGTGCCGTTTAGGATGGGATGTTATTTACGTCCTATGCACCGATGGTTCAAAAGGCACAGACGATCGAACCATAACTCCTGAAAAACTTGCTGAAATTCGCGCTAAAGAGCAAATCAATGCAGGGAAAACGCTCGGTTTAACAAATGTTGAGTTTCTCGGCTATCCAGACGGATACCTCGAACCCACGCTAGATGTACGAAAAGACATCTCACGACAGATTCGAAAATGGAAGCCGGATGTGTTGATCACTACCAGCCCAAACCGCGATCTTGGTAATTCAGACTACATCGGACACCCAGATCATTTTGCCGCTGGAGAAGCAGCACTGTCAGCTGTATTTCCATCGGCGCGAGATCACCTAACATTCCCTGAATTATTACAGGACGAAGGCTTAGAGCCACATAAGGTACGAGAAGTTTGGGTAATGGCTTTTGGTGATAAAGCGAATTACTGGAATCCACTTACCGAGCAAGATGTCGAAACATCTATATCCGCACTGCAAGATCACATAAGCCAGATAAGTAATCCAGATGAAGCGGGAGAATGGATGAAAAAGCGTCGAGCCAACCTAGGGGAAAAAATAGGTGCCGACTATGCGGAATCATTCCTTAAGTTCACACTCAGTTGATACCTCAGGTACTTGATAAATCAAACAACGAAGCCCTGTGCCAAATCGGACGTACTACTGTTCGATGTAATTCGCCTAACTAAACGACATCAAGCGTATCTTCTGCCTCAACCTCATCTACAACTCCATACTTCTTGGAGGTGATTTTACGAAGCTCAGCAAACTCCTCTTGCGTTCCTCTTAAAAGAATGCCGGCATCAGAGGAATGCATAATGAACCTCGCCCCAAGCTCAATTGCTTTAGCCGATGTATCAATAGTCTGCTGGTGAATCATAGTAGGTATCCCTCTTTTATCCGCTTCAGCTATTATCTTGCTGAGGGTGTCAAGATATATAGGATTACCGCTCTCATCAGGAATCCCCAACGATGTGGTCATATCATTTGGCCCAATAAAAACCCCATCGATGTCGGCGCAATCGATAAGTTCTCCTACTCGATTTGCAGCAGGCTCACTCTCGATCCCCATGATAAATATATGGTTTTTATGGCGTTCGGATAAGTATTTCTTGGATTTTTCGCTTGGATACTCACCAGTCTCCACAACTCGCTCATAGTACTCACCCTTAAGTGGGTGTGTTCGCAGCTTTACAGCACAATGACGAACTTCATCTACGGTCTCGCAGTAAGGAACCAGAACACCATCCGCTCCAGCATCCAACGCCATTGCGACATAGACTTCTTCGGTATTCGGAGTCCTAACAATCGCGGTGATGTCCAGCGACTGCATCTGAGCAACGGTATCAGCAATAAGTTGACGGTCACGCGAACCATGCTCTGAATCGATAACTACAAAATCTAGGGTACTGCCAGCGAACACACGCCCCCAGCGCATGCTGGCAGTAGCAGAAACCATAAATCCAAATACAGGCCTTTTGGCTTTTAGTGCAGCTTTCAAATCAGATGGTTTCATGTTGCCCTCTCTAAAATACGAAATTCAGGCTATTAGCATTGTGATTAATTCTTTAAGCACGAAGCGTACTACCAACAATAGTGTTTTGGGGCGGCGTGCCAAAAAACTTTACTCGAAACACGCTTCCAACCACGTAGTGAAGACATGATGCCAATCTTCGATGATATTGTGAATGCAACGTTTTGAGTTTAACGCCAACATTTGTTCAGACGGAGATTGTCTAATTGATCCATGACAAAGTCGAGTTCGACATCTATTTCATCCGGCACGGAGAATCCGAATCTAACATCACTCCTGGGATAGCGGCCGGTAAAAATTTCAACGCTCCCATGACGGACCGCGGACACCAACAATCAAAAATGCTCGGACGCCGACTTGCACAGGAAAATGTTCAATTCGACTGTATCTACTCATCGTCATTAATCCGTGCGGTACAAACCACCGAAGGCATGCTAAAAGGGATGGGTATCCAAGCTGAAGAGTTCGCTAAAGTAGACTCAATCATTGAACGTCAAATCCCAGCTTGGCGCGGACGACAGGCCTCAGAGGTTTTAACCCCAGAAGTAAAACTGTTGGAAGCAAGCAAAGGAAAATGGTTTCAACCTGCCGATGGAGAGTCGGAACGCCTTGTTGAGCGGCGCGCATCAAACTGGCTCGAAGATGAGATTATTTACAATCCGGAATGGCTGAAAAAACATGGCTCTCACAAAATCGCCGTCATTTCTCATGGAATTACGCTTAGATGTCTAATCCACTACATCACCGGAATGGATCAAAATTTTCTGAAGCGCACTCAAATTTACAACACATCCATTTCACGCTTTAGGTTTGGAAAAAATGGCTGGTCAATCGAGACCATCAACGATGCCAATCACACCCGAGATGTTGGTGACATAGTTCGAGACGAAGGCATAGTTCAAGGGGACACGGTAACCCCATAACCTCAGTAATTTAACAAGCCTGATGAGCAATCTAAGAAAGCAATTTCACTCATAATGTGAACTTGATTCCCAGATGATCACCCGGTTAAAACATCCATCCGTTTGTCTACCAGGTAATTTTTACCTCTTTGCCAGTCCTCGCTGATTCTTCTGTCGCTTCGAAAACCTTTAAGACCCTCAGTCCGTGCTCCTGTGGAACGGGCGTATCGGAATCTCCTCGCTCGATTGCCTCGACAAATTCAGTGAACTCGTCAAGAAAACTATCGGTTTCCTCGACAAGTTCCTTTTTCCATCCCCCGTCCTCGGTATCCGCTATATACATGGCTGTTTCTTGCCCTTCTGATTGACCGTACTGAAGGCGAAAACGAGCCATACCATTCGTAAAAAAGAAATCACCGCCATATTCAGTCGCGCCTACCCGCCAAGCCATACGACTTATGGTCGCCACCCGGCCCGACTTCCATCGCAAAAAGCACATGGCGGTATCATCACAATCGATATCCGGATTACTTTCCCTTGGATATGTAAACTGACCGACTTGCGCACTCACTGTTTCGATATCGTCACCCATAATCCACATAAGCCGGTCTATTTCATGGGTCCCGTCCATCTGACCCATTCCACCACCTTTCGAACCAATTAACATCCAAGGTGGGCGCTTCGAGGGCTCATAAGGCTTGTGCCACATGTCATATGCCATGACAACATCCCCAAGTCGTTTTGAATCGACTAACCTCTTCATAGCCTGGACAGCAGGATAATAACGCTGCGTGTGTGCGGTCATTAATTTTGTACCGCTCGCAGCAGCCGCATCGATCATCTCACGACCTTCAGTCGAAGATAAAGCAAGGGGTTTTTCTAAATAAACGTGTTTACCAGCTCGAGCGGCATCTAAGCCAGCCTGATAGTGCAACCAATGCGGAAGAGTAGCAATCACAATATCCACATCATCCCGATCGAGCGCCACATGATAATCATTAACAAACTCTACGTCCGGGTACTGATCTTCCCAAGGGGCTGCGGCTTGAGAACGTGGCTCAGCCACCAGTTTTAATTCTGCTCCGGGTGTCCGCTCCACTACATCAATATATCGTCCACCAAGTCGCCCTGTACCTAATATCGCTACTCCGACCAAGTCAAATCCTCATTCCCTTTTATTGAAATCACTTATTGATGTTTTCAAATCAGCAGTGACATATTCAGACAATTAACTGCGAGCTGCCAAACCTCCTTGCTGGCGCAGGTCTTGTTACCACCTAACTTCAACTACACGTCATTCACTGAGTTGTCTTCAGCATTCCATGATCCAATACGCTTGTCCTTATTAGGATGAAATGGTCGTTCAGTGAACACTGACTCATCAAGGTCCGTTCCCAGCCCTGGGGATGTCGGCAAAACATAAAAACCATCTTCGATCTGCAGTGGAGCTGTTTGGACCTTATCGTGCCAGGGCATGTCCCGGGCAGTCTCAAGAATGAGGAAGTTTGGAACAGTCGCACACACATGTATGGATGCGGCAGTGGCGATTGGGCCATTGGGGTTATGGGGAGCAAACTTGATATATTCGATCTCTGCCATCTGCGCTATACGTTTAATTTCAGAAATACCGCCCGTATGAGCGATGTCTGGTTGAATAACATCGGCCAACCGCCGGTGAAGAATGTCACGGAATCCATAACGGAAAAACAACCGCTCCCCTGTGGCTATATCCGTGCGATGGCCAGCATTGCGCACTTGTTCCATTGCGTCGAGGTTATCTGGGGGCACAGGCTCTTCAAAAAAAGTAATGTTGAATTCTTCAACCGCAGCTATCTGTCTGTTCGCAAGTGAAGGTCTTGATCGTCCATGGTTATCAATCATAATCTCAACGTCTGGTCCAAGATTTTCACGCATTGTTTTAATTTTTTGATATAAAACGTCAACGGCATCTGCTTCCAAAAACCTTTCCTGACCAACATCCCAACCACCCGTCTTGAACGCAGAAAATCCCTGATCAACAGCATCTTGGCCCCCACGAAGATCAGACGCATGTGTATAAGCACGCACCTTATCTCGAACTGGCCCTCCGAGCATCTTATAGACCGGTAAACCGTAAACTTTTCCTGTGAGATCCCACAAAGCTATATCGATAGCTGACATAGCGGAACCCATCACCACGCCACCACGCCAAAAACCATGGCGATACATTATCTGCCAATTTTTCTCAATTTCAGTTGGGTCCCGACCGATGAGATTTAACGCCAGAGTTTTGATTCCAGCCTCAACGGCCTCTTCATGCCATTCAAGAGTTCCCTCCCCCCAACCGTGAACGCCTTCATCAGTCTCAACTTTGCAGAAAACCCAATCACGGTTTCCACCTTGCATGATGAAAGTTTTAATATCAGTTATTTTCATAAAAATCTATGCAGTGCATTATTTACAGTTCTACGCATTAACTTGGCCGATAGTTAATTCTCCCTTATAGGGTCTATTCATAACTAATTTTATGCCCGATTACAATCATTGAACGAAAACTATACATCCTTTATTTTCGGATAGATCAACATAGTGAGGGCAACCACGCTTAAGCAAGCAACTGAAAGCAATATGTATCCATAGCTAACGCCCCAAAGGTCGGCAGTAAGCCCCGCAGCTAACCCTGCTATCGGTGACAATGCGGTATCCAGCAAGGTCGCTGAAATAATACGACCACGAAGCCGATCAGGCGCTATTTCCATCAGTGTTGCTGTGTTACCAGCTCTAAATAACGTTTGTGATGCCCCAATCCAGATAATCAGAGGGAATGCCATCCACATATGGTTAGCTCCTGCGAAACCTAATAAAGCGATCCCATATGAGAGTGCTGCCAAAAGCATTAACCGACCCTTATAAGAAACCTCTCGCCGAGACGCTATGAACAGCCCACCACCAAGCCCTCCGATAGCACCCACCGACTGTAATAAACCCATTAAACCGATACCACGCCCGTACTGTTCCTCAACCAACTGTGGCAGCAGGGTTTGATGCGAAAACCCGATCGCCAACGGACCGAGGCCAAGCAGAACCAACGCGAGAATCACACGGTGGCGACCTATATAGATGAATCCCTCAATCAATTGATTAAACGGATTCCCAATCGACCTTTTAACTTGGCTTTCAGGTATAAAAATTTTCCCCGTGGTCCACAGCACCAATCCAAATGCACCAGCAGCCCATACATACGCCCAACCGACATCCGTAGCGATAATCAAGACTGATATAGCTGCGGGGCCAATAAATCGGGTGCTGTTTATAGCTATAGAATTCAACGACATGGCATTAATCATGTCTTTTTTATCAACCAGATTCGGGATTATTGATGTACGAACGGGTTGGTTCATCGCCATACCAGCACCCAGGCCAAACGCCAGTACGTATACGTGCCATAGTTCAATCAGATCTGTAAGCAGCAGAACTGCCATTACCACATGCATTAACATGGTCCATGCTTGAATAATCATCAACAGGCCACGGCGATTGAAACGATCAGCAGCCACTCCCCCTATGAGCCCCAATATCAACATAGGAACAGCACGCGCTATTAAAACTGAAGCCACTGAAGCAGACGATCCGGTGAGATCCCAAACCAGCCAGGCTCTAGCCACCATATCGGCATGCATCGCTGTTGCAGACAGAACCTGTCCATACCATAAATATCGAAAATTCCGATTACTTAAAGACCTGAAAGTCGCGGAGATAGTACCCGCTCTCATAGGTAACTTGTGATCAATAACGAAAATTTTATGGTTGGTTGATTACTACTCAAGTTATCTGCAGTATATGTCTCGGTCAGTCGATATCTAGTTGTATAGGTGAATGGATTGACTGCCATCCTGCGAGTTCAAATTCCCTCACGTCGTTAAGGCTTATCCCTAGAGAATCTGCAGTGTCTGCAGGAGTGGCAGAAGTGGAATTTCGGATCCCTAGCCTGAGCTCCATTACGAGGCGTTGGGGATGAGATAACGTACTCACCGCTCTCGCTGAAAATTCTTTAGCCACAACGCCTGGAATTGATTTGGAGTGCCCATCTGCCGCACGAAATAACCTATCCATCATTTTTGTGCGTCCCATTGCCATCAACCGCCTGAAGGCCAAATCAGCGGTTAATGTGTCAGAAGATCCAAGATTATTAGCATCTTTTTGAGCGATACTCTCAAGAGAAAGCCAGCCTTCGCGCGATCCACCCGTTCTCAATCCATAAATCGCTAGTCGCCACGCATTTTCATCATCAGATTCAAGCATCTGCCGTAACACTTGAACTGCTTTCATAGACTCTAGATTACCTAGTTCTTCCGCAGCCAAAGCCCGTTCCCTTATATCTACACTTGAAAGCAATTCCCGCAGTTGCAAGATACGTTCTTCTCCCACACCACTTAGTTCCGAAGCAACACGTCGAAGATGTGACCCTTCGGATTCACTTTCCGTTTTACTCAGGCGTGTAATACCAGAAGTTTCAGCAGTTGGTTTAACTATATTGAAGACTCCATCTGTTTAGTCTTTCGTTGGGCGAGTGCAGATCCCACCACCACAAGAACCGCACCGATATAAAGCTCACCTCCAACAGATTCTCCTAAAATCCACCAGCTAAATAACACACCGAAAACAGGTTGACTGAGTGATATAACAGTAACCCTGGAAGGCAAATACCTCTTGAGCAACCACGTCTGCCCAATAAATCCAAGACCAGCAATTAAAACGCCGGTATAGAGCAGTGCAACTACAAGTCGAGTCGTCACCACAAATGGTTCGTCACTTTCAAATATCAAACTTGCGACAATAAACGTGAAAATCCCAAAGACACTTTGCGCAATTAACAATTTATGCTGAGCTATCCCCTGCCCAAGCTGTGACAGGAGCACCTGACGTGCACCAAGTAATATAGCCGAACCAAGCAACAGCAGATCCCCAACTAAAAAATCTGCATTTGAAACTGCAAAACCCTTGTAAAACACAGCGACTACGCCCGAATACGCAATGAGCGTTCCAAAAGTCCTTGCACGAGACATTTGATCCCCTGGAACAAAAAAGTGTGCGAATACACCTGTCCAAAGTGGAAAAGTCGAGGTCACCACCACAGCATGACCTGCAGATGTGAAATCCTGACCTACATTCATAAATCCCAGCTGAACTGTAAATAAAACTCCAAGTAATGTGAGAGGGAGCCATTCACCTCGGTGAATCTTAAATGACTGACGAGTAGCAATTGCATAGACCAAAACAACAATTGCACCTAAGACAAATCTTAGCCACCCAAGCCGTAACGGTCCCGCATCCTGCAATCCCGCTTTGTTAGCAACCGGATTGCCAGCCCACATCGTTGACAGTACTAGTGCAAGTACGCCAGCCCTTACGGATAGAGGCTGCCTCCCATTAGCTTTGGATGGCCGTTTACGAAAACGATATGGACGCCAAAAATGTTGAGACGAGTCGTCAATTGACTTTGGTGACATAGACGGCTAGCGCCCATTCACTGCCTGAGATACAAGACCAACCACTCCTTCAACGTCCTCACACCACCGAGTGACGATTACAAGTTTTTTATGGGGGTCTATAACAACGCTATTTCCACCAGCGCCCGATGCAGCAAAAGTCGATTCAGACATCTCTCTACCATATCGAGCAAATCCCGTATTCAACCACCACATGTAACCGTATTGGTCATTGAGGTCGCATGGCGTCGTCATCATGTCGATCCAACGCTGGGATATCAGCTGCCTATGACCCCAGCGTCCTCGATTTAGGAACAAAACCCCAAACCGTGCATGGTCGAGAGTATCTATCCACAGACCACCCCCCCAATGGGCTCCTCCAGATACAGATTCGGTGACCAGACCATCTATATCCACCATTGAATGATCACCATAACCATGCCATTCCCACTTATCTGATGCCCCTATAGGGTCCATTATCTCGCGCTTCAAAACATCAGGAAGAGGCTCCCCGCAAACACACAAAAGTGCCAGTGCAGTCCTGTTTACTCGAACATCGTTATATTCCCAGTGTGATCCAGGCAACATACGATCACGTCTTTTTAAATAATTTTCTTGTCCCATTCCAACCGATGAAAGATCACGATTCCAGTCAACTACATCTGGCTTTGTGTATAGCGTTCCTTCCCATTCAGACGTCTGCTGTAAAAGGTGTTCCCACGTAATCAACTTATTTTGACCCGACGCAAATCCATCTACATCCAAAGATGTTTTGTGCATCTTTATTGATTTGCCATCTTCGTATTCAAATACCGGTGTCGACGTATCGTTAATCAAGCCATGGTCAAAAGCTACACCCACTAACGCAGATAAATAGCTTTTTGTAGCGCTGTAGGTTAAATCGACGCGTTCGACGTCTCCCCACTCTGCAACGATAAATCCGTCTTTAATAACTACACCTGCAGGGCCGCCTCGGGGCTTCATCAATCCGATTTTGGCTGACCATTTCGTGGGGTCTTTACTAACGTTACGTTTACGCAGGTCAATCGGCCAAGCGATCTCGTTCTCTTTGGCAAATTGAACAGCGCGCTCAAGAGCCGACTGATTAATTCCAAGAGATGATGCTTCTCGTCGTTCCCAGTCTCCATTCGGAGGGAAGTACAAGTCTGATGTCATGGCAGAATTCGGTAAACCTTAATCTTCAAGCCGCGTCAAATACTGCGCGACCCAGTCAAAATCAACAAAATCGACGTATGCATCCATCAAGGCCTTCGTAATCGGTCCAGCTGCCAATCCATCACCAATTTTCCTGCCCTGAAACGAGCGGACACCACAAATACAAAGTGAAGTGGAAGTCAGGAAAATTTCATCGGCAGTCATTGCATCGAACAGATCGATATCTTTAGTCACTACTGGGACATCAATTTTCTCGGCCATCTCGATTGCGGTTTCACGCGATATCCCTCCCAAAACATATTGCTCCTGAGGCGTGTAAATCACACCGTCCTTGATAGTGAAAATATTCGACCCGATTCCTTCAGCCAAAAACCCCCTGGTATCAAGAAGAATTGCCCAAGACTCCGGATCCTGAGACTTAGCTTCCATATCCGCGAGAATCAAATTCAGATAGTTATGTGACTTCGCTCTCGGACTTACCGCCTCAGGCGGAACTCGGCGTACAGACGGAATCAAAACATCAATACCGTCTCGATATAAACGAGCTCGCGGCTTTAAAGGAAGCGGAGTGCATTCTATGATCACATTGGGCCCACCGGCTGTCTCCCACATATCTCCACCCACCAAATCGACTCCACGCGAAATGCGCTGTCCCACCCAGAAATCGTCATCAGGGCCTAGGAGATGAAGATTAGCGTCCAGAACCTCAAGTGTCTTACTAACCATATCCGTCTCGGGCATTCCCGGATCAATGTCCACATACCGGAGCGAGTTATAGAATCGATTAACATGCGTCTCAAGTTTGAATATTTTATGCCCAAACGTGCGCGTCATATCAAAAACCGCATCACCGTACTTAAACCCCCTGTCCCTAAAAGGCACCTTCACCTCAGATTCAGGCACGATCTCCCCATTGAAATACGCGACTCGCTCGCCCTCATTTGCAATAGCCATCGCTTGCTCCTCGTTCTAATCTTTTGGCAATTACGT
>DODG01000045.1 GCA_003509065.1 Acidobacteriota bacterium | reverse complement strand
CACTACATAGTAACCGGGCCTGTGAAAGAATTTTCCGAGCGTGATCAAGAGATTCAAGTTATCCGAGACCCAAGAGCTTCCTCGTATCTTCGACAGGAACAAAAATCGGGTCTGATTGGCATTTATGAACAAGCCAATATGACGGAAGCTTGGGCACCGAGTGGTTTACCTCCTTGGGAATCCGACAGCGAGCTTTTCTCAGACGACCTACCACGGTTGATGCCTTGGCTCGAGCACGCCATGGAACGCATGCCGTTGTTTGAGGATGCAGGTATTAAACAGGTGGTGTGTGGGGCCATCCCGCATTCGTCAGATGGCGCACCCTTGCTGGGACCGGTTACTGGGTTGAAGAACTTCTGGAATTGTTGTGGTGCGTCGTTTGGTATTGCTCAGGCTGCCGGTTGTGGAAAATACCTTACCCAATGGATGCTGTACGGAGACTCCGAGATCAACATGACTGGTTTTGATTCACGACGCTATGGCGATTATGCCGATAAGAGTTATATGAACGCCAAAGGTTTCCAGGATTACCAGAGGACCTATTTTACCCCAATGCCAGGTGAGGAATTGCCGGCTGGACGGTCTCGACGAAAGAGCCCCTTGTACAAAAAACTTAAAGACAGAGGTTGTGTCTTCACAGAGACCTTCGGGTGGGAGCGGCCCAAGTGGTTTTCATTGGATGGTCGTGAGGAAAATTACAGCCGTCGACACAACAACGTGTTTGATGTGGTGCGCGCTGAGTGTTTCGCTGTGCGTGAGCGTGTCGGTATTCTGGATTTAACGGGTTTTGCCAAGTATGACGTTACCGGTCCTGATGCAGAATCCTATTTGAACCGTATATGTGCCAATACAATGCCAGCAAAACAAGGTGGTATGGTGCTGGCGCATGTTCTCTCTGATGCAGGCAGAATCGGCGCGGAAATGACCATCACTCGCTTGGCTGACAATCAATTCTATGTGCTTTCCGCTGCCGGGGCGGAACTTCGAGATTTAGATTATCTCACCCAGGCGAGGACTGCTGAAGAAGACGTTGATATCGTCAATATTACCAATGATCGGGGCGTACTGATTCTTGCAGGCCCAAGATCACGGGAGGTGTTGGCTAAAGTCACAGAAGAAAAATTGGACAACGCTTCGTTCCGGTGGTTGAGCGGAAAAGAGATGCAAGTAGCTGGATTGTCGACTCGGGCACTCCGAGTCAACTATGTCGGCGAGTTGGGCTGGGAGTTGCATCCACCAATGGAACATATGGAAACAATCTTCGATGCCCTGTGGCAAGCAGGAGAAGAATTTGGTATCACAAACTTTGGTCTTTATGCCGTGGACAGTCTGAGAATGGAAAAAGCTTACCGAGGTTGGGGTGCCGAGTTGACCAATGAAGTGACAATGATTGATGCTGATATGGAGCGTTTTATTAAATTGGACAAAGCCGATTTTGTCGGTAAGGAAGCAACCCTCCGCCAACAACAAGAGGAACGTTTGTTTCAATTGGTGTATTTCGAGATTGAAGCCACCGATTCAGATGTTCACGGAGGCGAACCCATTTTTATTGCTGACAAGTGCATCGGCATAACCACCTCGGGAGGTTACGGTCATTTCGTGCAAAAAAGTCTCGGCTTTGGCTACGTAGATCCAGGAAATTCTGCACCTGGTACCGAACTGGATGTGGACCTGCTCGGTGCGCGTTGTCGAGCGACGGTATTGAAAGATCCTGTTTATGATCCAGAAAATAAACGTTTGAGGGCATAGGTTATAAATGTCAGAGATTAGAAAGTTTCAACTAGAGGTTACCGACGCAGTCTTGGATGATTTGAAAAAACGCTTGTCTATGACGCGTTGGCCAAACAAAGAAACCCCTGAAGATTGGAGCCAAGGAATTCCACTGGGGTATATGCAAGAGCTTTGCGACTATTGGCAACACGAGTACGATTGGCGTGCTCGCGAAGAACGGCTCAACCGATTTCCACAATTTATCACAGAAATTGATGGGGTGGATATTCACTTTATTCACCTGCCTTCGGTACACGAAAATGCACGGCCCTTAATCATAACCCACGGTTGGCCCGGATCTGTTGTTGAATTTCACAAGGTCATCGAGCCTTTGGCGGATCCAACCGCGCATGGTGGCAATACCGAAGATGCATTTCATGTTGTGGTGCCATCATTACCTGGATACGGGTTTTCAGGAAAGCCCGAAGTCACCGGTTGGGGCATAGAAAAGATTGCTGATATCTGGGGTGCATTGATGGCTCGTCTTGGATACGATCATTATTTTGCTCAGGGAGGTGATTGGGGGGCAATGGTGACCACCCATATTGGCTTGCAGGATAAAGAGCACTGTGATGCGATACACCTAAATATGCCAGTTGTCATACCGGATGCAAATACCATGACAGAGCTGACACCATCTGAACAGGCATCTCTGATGTCAATGAAGTTTTATCAGGATTGGGATTCTGGCTATTCCAAACAACAAAGTACAAGACCACAAACAGTGGGATACGGCTTGGTGGATTCCCCAAGTGGTCAAGCGGCATGGATTATAGAAAAATTTTATCAGTGGACAGATTGTAACGGTCACCCTGAAAATGCAATCAGCCGTGATGAATTATTGGACAACGTTATGATGTATTGGCTAAGTAAATCAGCAGCCTCATCAGCACGTTTGTACTGGGAGAGCTTTAAGAACCCTCCGCAGGATGAAGTGGATATCCCGACTGGATGCAGTATTTTCCCAAAAGAAATAGTTCGTCCTTCAGAACGATGGATTCGAAAACGATTCACCAATCTCAAATATTACAATGAGTTGGAAAAGGGCGGACACTTTGCAGCCTTTGAACAACCCGAAATCTTTTTGCAAGAAATCCGGACTTACTTTAGATCACTCCGTTAGAACAAGGATTGCAGATTAATTATTTTTTCTCTTCGGCAGCTTTCTTAATCGAATCTGCTGTTTGTCCAAACATCATCTTGAGACTTTCTTTTGACTGATTAGCACTGGGATTTATGTATTCTTTCCCAAGATCAATACCTTTTCTTACAGCGGGTCTATTTTTTATGACATCGAACCAGCGTCGTAAGTTGTCAAAAGCATCCAAATTCACACCAAATCGTTTGTACA
>DODG01000405.1 GCA_003509065.1 Acidobacteriota bacterium | reverse complement strand
AACAGAACGACAACCGAGAGCACAAATGAAATAGCAATCCCTGTTATTGTGATGCGGTGTGTTGCGCTGTTACCAATTTTATTCCCCCAGAATCCGACAATAACGGCAGCCGCAAGGCAGGCTAACGGGACTAATAAATAGATCACCTTCATGAATTGGTCGTCATCCACGCAATTGATCCATATCTTGAACATTTATCGACCGGCGGTTACGAAATAAAACTATCAGTATCGCCAACCCGATTGCCGCTTCCGCCGCAGCCACCGTCAAAATAAAGAACACAAACACCTGACCGGCCAAATCATCTAGATAATAGGAAAACGCGACAAAATTCATATTCACAGCCAGCAGGAGTAACTCTATGGCCATAAGAATAATTACGAGGTTCTTACGGTTCAGAAATATCCCAACAACACTGAGAGCAAAAAGAATCGCCCCCAGAACGAGGTAATGCGATAGCGAAATCATTTGTTGATCTCCGGCCGTTTTTCTGCCGGCATACTGACTATACGAAGACGCTCCGACTTGCTGACTTTGACCTGCTCGGAAGGAGACTGGTAGCGGGTATCTGGCCGGCGACGCATCGTTAACACTATGGCGGCGACGATTGCAACGAGCAGAATGAGACCGGCAACTTCGAATGCAAAAACATAGTCGGTATATAAGACCAGTCCCAACTCTCTCGTGTTACTGTAATCTGGACCATGTCCACCTGGTCGTGGCAACGAATGTGAGTCGAAACGATCTGACATCATCACCAATGCGAACTCAACGACCATAACGACGGCAACCACGGCACCGACAGGCAAATACCGTGTAAACCCGTCTCGCATTCTTTCGATATCGATGTCGAGCATCATGACCACAAACAGAAACAACACCATAACCGCACCGACGTAGACAAGGACTAAAGCAATGGCCAAAAACTCGGCTTCCAGAGTCATCCAGATACAGGCCGCACTAAAAAACGACAAAACAAGAAACAACGCGGCCTTTACCGGGTTTCTAATCGTTACTACCATTGCTGCAGACACGACCAACACGGTTGCGAACAGATAGAACAGTACAGAAAGCAGCATCATAGAGTGGACCAGTACTATACTTTCTATCTATATGCTGAATCTTGCTGACGCGCAGACGCAATCTGCGCTTCGTAACGGTCACCCAGATTAAGCAGGTCAATTTTCGTGACCACACCGGACTCACCTGATTCAAAATGATATTCATCGATATCCGTAAGGACGATCGCGTCAACGGGACAAGCCTCCTCACAAAATCCACAGTAAATACATTTAAAAAGGTCGATGTCGTAGCGAGTTGTCCTGCGCGTTCCGTCCTCTCTTTCGACCGAATCAATCGTGATGGCAAGTGCCGGACACACCGCCTCACAGAGCTTGCAGCCAATACAGCGCTCTTCCCCGTTTGGATAACGGCGAAGTGCGTGCAATCCCCGAAAGCGTGGTGACTTAGGTGTTTTTTCCTCGGGGTACTGAATCGTAAATTTTTTCTTGAAAAAATATCGACCGGTGACACCCAGGCCTCTGGCAAGTTCAGCTAGCGCCCAGGTGTCTATGAATCGCTTTATTAACGACATTTGTCCTGCCTATGAAAAAATGACGCCGAAGGGCGTGAAAAACTTGAACGACCCTATAACCGCTATCCAAATAAGTGTCACTGGAATAAACACCTTCCAACCAAGACGCATGATCTGATCATACCGATACCTGGGAAAGGTCGCTCTAAACCATAAGAACAAAAATGCGACTGCCGAAAGTTTCGCTAAAAACCAAAACAATCCTGGCAGCCAGGTAAATGGCGGAAATTCAAACGGTGGATGCCATCCTCCTAAAAATAGAATTACCGTTAATGCCGAGATCATCAGCATATTTGCGTATTCCGCGAGGAAAAAAGCAGCAAAACCCATTCCTGAGTATTCCACATGAAACCCCGCCACAATCTCGGACTCGCCTTCTGCGACGTCAAACGGCGCCCTGTTGGTCTCGGCCACGCCTGAGATCAGATACACCAGAAAAAGCGGGAAAAGCGGTAGGAAGAACCACTGATGTAGACCACCAGACTGTGCCTGAATAATGGTGTTGAGATTCAAACTGCCAGCCACCATGAGCACTCCGACCAATGCGAAACCCATTGCGATTTCGTAGGCAACAATCTGCGCTGCCGAGCGCATTGCACCTAAAAACGCATACTTAGAGTTCGAGGCCCAGCCAGCAATGATGACACCATAAACGCTCATTGAGGTCAGCGCCAATACATAAAGCAATCCGGCATCGATATCAGCCAGTACTAGTGTTTCCGAAAACGGGATCACTGCCCACGCGGCAAATGCGGGGGTTACGGCAAGCACTGGGGCGATAAGAAAGAGGTATTTATCAGACTTGCTGGGTATGATCATTTCCTTAAACATCAGCTTCAGAACATCTGCTATAGGTTGCAACAACCCTCTGGGACCTACCCGATTCGGGCCGATCCTGACGTGCATATAAGCAATAACTTTCCTTTCTGCGAGCGTGTAGTACGCGACCGCAATAATGAGTGGCCCAACGATAAAACCGATCTTAATACCAAGTTGCAAGATCAACGGTAGAGAGTCCCAAGTTGTCATAATCCAGCCCATCTGTTACTCCATCGCTTGAACCATAACCACCGAGAGAGAACCGAGAACCGACGTTTCAGAAAGGCCTGCTGGCACATATACAGCGCCACGAGGTACACGCTCATCAGGTTGGACTGGAAGCATGACTTCGCCGGTCTCGGAACGCACTGCTATTTGACCCCCGTGTTTGAAACCCAGCTCCTCCAATTCTTCTGCACAAGCGAGCAGCGCCACAGTATCCGCGTCCTTGGTCGATTGCAGCGCTGTGGCACGACGTACTGTGGGGTCTACGCTATACACTGGTACATCGATAATGCGATCCAACTGTTTGCCGTTCTTGACTTCAGCCGATTGAGTCACAACATGATTAATTGCTTGTAGATCCGGTTTGTAGCGTACGCTTATGGGTGCTGATAAATCGTAAACCTCCTCAAGTTCAGCGATAATGTCCTTGGAACTGACATGGTCAAAACCGGCTAGTTTTAGGAAATTTCCAAGCACCCGTAAAATTTTCCATCCTGGTCTGGACTGACCCATCGGATTTACAGCGGCATTGGCGAACTGGGCAACGCCTTCGCAGTTAATATATCCGGCATCAATTTCCGTGAAAGCCGCAAGAGGAAGCACGACATCCGCCTGCTCGGGCACCGCGGAACGAAAAGTCGAGAAACTCACAACGAACTCTGCTTCGTT
>DODG01000111.1:2037-2517 GCA_003509065.1 Acidobacteriota bacterium | reverse complement strand
ACGTTTGATGAACCAAGGAATGTTGATTAAAGACCATAAGAAGATTTCTAAACGATCGAACCCCCTGACACCAGATCCAGTGGTGGCAAAACATGGAGCAGATACTATCCGATGCTATTTGATGTTTCTTGGCCCTTGGGATCAAGGTGGTGACTGGTCGGATTCTGGGATCAACGGTATTCGACGCTGGTTGGGTCGTGTATGGGGTCTGGCTCAACGAGATGAATCCATTCTGAATGGATCCGAGGGTGAACGCAGTTTGGAGCGGGCATCTCATATAACAACTCAGCGTGTCATCACCGATATGGAGTTGTTCAAATTTAATACATCTATAGCTGCTCTTATGGAGTACACCACGGAATTGATCCGTCGTTTTGATGCAGGTGATGTTTCTGCTAAATCATGGCGTGAAGGTGTAGACCGATTGTTATTGCAGATTGCTCCGTTCGCCCCTCATTTGGCTGAAGAATTGTGGGAACG
>DODG01000111.1:0-1704 GCA_003509065.1 Acidobacteriota bacterium | reverse complement strand
GGTCATTCAAGTTCTATCCATTTAGGACTTTTACCTCAGTTCGATGAAAACCTGACGACAAGCGATATGATCACGCTTGCTGTTCAAGTGAATGGTAAGCTTCGTGACCAGATTGAGGTTGCCGCGGATATTGATCGAGATGGTGCCATATCAGCGGTGCGGGAAAGTCAAAACGTTGCCCGCCATATGGAAGGCATGACCGAGCTTAAAGCTATCTACGTTCCGGGCAGGCTGGTTAACATTGTTGTTAAGCCCAGTAAATAGAATACTCCAGCTGTGGATAAACCTTTATCCGTTGTGGGGTTGAAGTAATTTTTGAGGACTGTTTGTTAATGCGCGTGATGACCTGGCATGGGGGATCGGATTTTTCACTTGACCGAACACCCGATCTAGAAGCTTCCGCTGGAGAAGTGATTGTAAAAGTGGACACAGTCGGTGTTTGCGGTACTGATGTACACATCACACAAGGTTTATTTCCCGCCACACCACCCAAGGTGCTTGGACATGAAGGCTCGGGCACAATTGTTTCTGTTGGTGAAGATGTAGACGCAAGTCGTATTGGTGAACGAGTGGTAATGAATACGACCAGTCATTGTGGTGAGTGTCAAGCATGTATTACATGGTCGCAATCGCGCTGTCAGAACGCTTATCTTACTTCTGGAATGTTTGCCGAATACGCAACTGCTCCCTCTCAATCTGCGGTGAAGATACCTGACACACTGGATCTTGAACACGCTGCATTGACTGAACCTGCATCATGTTGCCTTTCGGGTGCCGAGATGATGCGAATTGACGACAATGGTTTTGGAGTTGTAGTGGGGGGTGGAATCATGGGGCTATTTACGTTGGCATTTTTGAAGCGGCTAGGCGTGGATCGGATGGTGATGTCTGAGCCGGTGGCAAGCAGGCGTGAGATGGCAACTCAATTTGGTGCGGACCTGCTTCATGACCCAAGAGAGAGTGACCTCCAGGAATTTATAAAGGATCATAATGGTGGTAATGGAGCGAACATTGCTGCTGAAGCGGTAGGACAGCCGAATCTTGTAGCTAAGTGCTTCGAGGTTGTTAGGCCGCGTGGCCAAGTACTGATGATCGGAGTTAACCCGGAGGGCGCTGCTTTACCTGTCGATATGTATGATATCCATTATCGGGAGATAACCTTGAAAGGCGCGTTTGGTCGCGGGGATGTGTTTGCTCGAACTCCAGCTGAAATCGATACGCTGAACTTGGACGGAGTAATTTCTGATCATTATGATCTTCAGGATGTTCCGCAAGCGATTATTGATTCTGGTGAAGGAAAAGGCGTCAAGTTTGTCATTAAGCCTCATCGGTAGTCGTGGGGGTGATGAAATTTAAAAATGACGTACTTGCCTCATTCATCGAATTAAACGAACCATCTGCTACGGCGGCACATAGGGCAGCGCCGATGGCTGCTTCTTCATTGTGCTGGCTCAGTTGAACAGGCATTCCTAACTCAGCATTGATAGATTCCCATAGGACGGGATTCAGTTTTAGTCCGTTTCCCGATCCTACGAGAAACGAGCGTTCTCCTGCTCCTAGTTTTACCGCTTCTCTGTAAGATCCTGCCAGCTGGGATGCCATCGCTTCGAAAAGAGCACGTGCTATGTGTCCGGGCGTGAACGTCCCTGGAGTTATCTCACGTATTGCCGCTTTCGCTCTAGGGTCGCTACGAGAACCTGTGAA
>DODG01000263.1 GCA_003509065.1 Acidobacteriota bacterium | reverse complement strand
GCGCTCACACCGCCACACAACACGGCCTGCTCACCGAATAAATCTGTCTCTGTCTCTTCGGCAAATGTCGTTTCAATAACGCCGGCACGTGTAACCCCAAGCGCCTTGGCATACGACAGCGTCAAACCTCGTGCTTGGCCGGTCGCATCTTGATCAATGGCCAACAGTGCAGGCGTCCCACCACCTTCCACGTAGACTTCACGGACGCGATGACCAGGTGCCTTTGGCGCAATCATCGTAACGTCAACATTCTCTGGTGGTGAAATCGTCTTGAAACGAATATTAAATCCGTGCCCAAACATCAACATCTTTCCGGCAGTTAAGTTTGCCTCGATCGACTCTGCGTAAATCGCAGGTTGCTTGGTGTCAGGCGCCAAAATCATAATGACGTCGGCCCAGGCCGCAGCATCAGCAACCGACGCCACATCAATCCCAGCAGCTTCTGCCGTCGCACGAGACTTGCTATCGGCGTGCAGACCGACCTTCACCCGCACTCCACTATCCTTTAAATTAAGTGCGTGGGCATGACCTTGTGACCCGTATCCCACCACTGCCACTTTTTTGTCACAAATGAGTCCAAGATCCGCTGCGTCATCGTAATAAATCGTTTTCATGAATCGATCCTCGCCTGAAGGGAAATAGAAAAAATAGAGAAACAGCCGACTCAATTTCTCTATACAGAATATGAAACGTTTTCTTCGTCGGTCAGCGTGCCATCTCGCTTCGCGCCAGTTCTCACGCCTTGCACCACGCCACTCTTCGGTCCTCGTGACATCGCCACTCGTCCCGTACGCACCATTTCGATCACTCCATACTGCTTGAGCACTTCGACCAGTCCATCAATCTTATCTTCAGTGCCGGTCGTCTCAATAATTATAGAGTCTGAGCTTACATCGACGACCCGAGCGCGAAAAACATCCACGAGTTGCATGACATGGGCACGCGTCTCCGGTGTAGTCTCCACTTTAATCATTGCCAGATCGCGTTCCACCGACCCCTTAGTCGTAATGTCGTCAACCAGCAGTACGTTAACCAGTTTATACAGATTCGCCTCAAGACGACGGGCGCCCGATTCGTCAGTATCAACGACGATTGTCATTCGAGAAACGCCAGACATCTCGGTGTGTCCCACCGTAAGAGACTCGATATTAAAGGCTCGCCTCCTGAATAACGAGGCAACACGATTTAACACACCAGGCGTATCCTCGACGTACACTACGAAAGTGTGACGCATAGTTTTCATCCTTCGTTAATTAGTCGTTCGTGCTCACTCGCACTGTTACACATCCGATCCCGTTTCAGCGATGGGACTTGGACGACGAATCATGTTGTCAAGATCGGCACCAGCAGCCACCATTGGAAAAACGGAGTCTTCTTGCTCAACCTGAAAATCCATAATGACCGCACCGTCATGATCGCGTGCTTTTTGCACGCTCGGCACGACCTCGGCACGCTCGGACACTCCAATCCCGAGTAACCCATAGGCCTCTGCCAGCTTCACAAAGTCCGGACTTAGTAACGGTGTGGCTGCATAGCGTCGCTCATAAAAAAACTCCTGCCACTGCCGAACCATACCCAGATATCCATTATTAATAACGGCAACATTGACTTTGATCTGCTCTTGTTTGATGGTCGCCAGTTCAGCTTGCGTCATCTGGAATCCGCCGTCACCGACAATCGCCCATACCTCCGCTTCCGGACACGCAAATTTTGCACCGATTGCCGCCGGGAGGGCAAAGCCCATCGTGCCAAGCCCGCCGGAAGTAATCAACGTTCTAGGTGCGTCGTGCTTGTAGTATTGGGCCTCCCACATTTGGTGCTGACCAACATCAGTTACAACCACCGCCTTACCCTCAGTCATCCTCCACAAATCGTTGATTACGTGTGCTGCATAGAGATGCCCGCTGTCGGGTAAATTTTGGATGTCACGAACTGCACTGTCACCCTTCAATTCATCGACCTGCGCCAACCAATCCGAACGATCGGCAGATTGTATTTTCGGCAGCATTTCTTCCAACACAGTCCGCAAGTCACCAGTCAACTGAACATCAACCTTTACCGTCTTGTTGAATTCAGACGGATCGATGTCAATATGAACCTTACGGGCATTTTTTGCGTAAGTTGCCAAGTTTCCAGTAACACGATCGTCAAACCGCATCCCAAACGCTAGTAACAAATCGGCTTCCTGAATCGCCGAATTCACCCAAACTTCACCGTGCATCCCCATCATGCCGAGATTCAACGGATTGTGTGCGGGAAACGAACCAATGCCCAACAATGTCATCGCGACTGGAATCTGGGCACGCTCAGCAATCACCTTCACAACATCCATGGCGCCCGATAAAACAATGCCGTGGCCAGCGAGGATGATCGGGCGTTTAGCGCCATTAATAAGTTCTAGCGCACGCTGGTACTCTTCAGGTGCGGCATGCAAGTCAGGGCGGTAACCCGGTAACTGCACTTCCCCATCATCCCATTCGAAATCACAACTCGCCTGCTGCACATCCTTCGTCACGTCGATGAGCACCGGACCTGGTCGACCTGATTTAGCAACGTAGAACGCTTCGTGGATCGTCCCTGCTAAGTCCCGGACGTCAGTAACCTGATAATTATGCTTCGTGATCGGCAACGTCACACCAGTGATATCGGTCTCCTGAAACGCGTCGGAACCAATCAAGCGGCTGCCCACTTGACCAGTAATGCAAACAATCGGCGAAGAATCCATCATGGCCGTAGCAATACCAGTTACCATATTGGTGGCGCCTGGTCCCGATGTTGCCACTGCCACACCCACCTCACCGCTTGCTCTTGCAAAACCATCAGCCATGTGAGTCGCCCCCTGTTCGTGGCGCACGAGAACGTGCTTAATGGGATACTCAAGCATCGCATCGTAGGCTGGCAAGATGGCTCCGCCAGGATACCCAAAGACAGTTTTCACGCCCTCGTGCACCAGGCTTTCCCAGATGATTTGTGAACCAGTTCGTTTCATAATTGCCTCAATCCAAGCGTCGCCGGTTTCGGCCGAATTCGATCGACACTATAAATCTCTAGTGTGTCGGGACCATTTCGCAGGCGTAATTTGTATCTCATCCCGTCACCGCTCCCATCGCTGCTGATGTTACGAGCTTCGCGTACTTGGCCATCACGCCTTTCTCGAACCGAGGCGCTGGTGGACACCATTCAGCCAGGCGCGCTTGAATCTCTTCATCGCTCACCTCCATCTGCAACTCACGCTTCTCAATATCAAACCGCACGACGTCACCATCGCGCACTGCTGCAATCGGTCCTCCTTGGGCCGCTTCAGGTGCAACATGACCAGCCATCAGTCCATGTGTAGCTCCAGAAAAGCGACCATCTGTCAGGAGCGCAACGGAGTCACCAAGTCCAGCGCCAACAATCGCTGCAGTGACCCCTAACATCTCTCGCATGCCTGGACCACCCTTCGGACCTTCGTAGCGAATGACCACCACATCACCTGCTCGGATTTTTCCTTGTTCCACCGCCGCAAATGCTTGCTCCTCAGCATCAAACACGCGAGCTGGACCTCGGTGTTCCTTCATTGTGTGACCGGCCACCTTAACCACCGCACCCTCCGGTGCTAAATTACCCCTAAGCACAACCAAGCCACCTGTTGGTTTTATCGGGTGATCTAAGGGACGCACTACAGCCTGACCGGTCGTTTCTTGAGCCTGATCGGCCTCATTCCCAAGTGAACGCCCAGTAACGGTTTTCGCGTCGGTGTGCAACAAACCAGCATCGCAAAGCCGTTTCGCAACCAGCGTAATCCCACCAGCCCGGTACAGGTCAGTCGCAACAAATTGTCCGCCAGGTTTGAGATCTGCCAGTAGGGGCACGCGTCGATTAATGCGATCGAAGTCGTCGAGCTCAAGGTTGACGTTAGCTTCGTGCGCTATGGCGAGAAGATGCAAGACGGCATTGGTGGAACCGCCCGTCGCGGCGACCGCGGCGATGGCGTTTTCAAGTGCCTCTCGGGTGAGAATCGACCGCGCCCGATCTCCACGTTGTAACACATCCATAACTAGCCGACCCGCCTGCTCCGCCACGCCATCTTTGTCGGCATCCGTCGCTGGCACACTCGCCGATCCCATCGGGGAAATACCGAGAAACTCGCAGACGGTCGCCATAGTGTTCGCAGTAAATTGTCCACCACAGGCTCCAGCTCCAGGACAGGCTTGATTTTCAAGCGTCTGAAGTTGCCCATCTGTAATCCGCCCAGCAGCATGCGCACCAACCGCCTCAAAAACATCCTGTATGGTCACATCGTGACCTTCCCAGCTACCGGGTGCGATTGAACCACCGTAGAGAATCAGGCTTGGAAGATCCAGACGGGCGAGCGCCATTACTCCGCCAGGAATTGTCTTGTCACAGCCAACCAAGACGACCAACGCATCAAACAAATTGCCACGTGCTACTAATTCGATTGAATCAGCAATGACCTCACGACTCACCAAAGAGGCACGCATGCCCTCGCTCCCCATCGTAATTCCGTCGGAGATCGATACCGTGTTGAATTCCATCGGTGTTCCACCAGCTGCTCTAATACCCTTCTTGACTTGTGCACTCAGCTGCCGCAGATGAAGATTGCACGGTCCGATTTCGATCCAAGTGTTTGCGACACCTATTAGCGGCCGCTTTAAATCCTCGTCGTCAAAACCAGCAGCTTTGAGCATCGCTCGGGCTGGTGCCCGACTGGGCCCTTCTGTCAGTGCCGCACTTCGGGATTTCAATGGCAGCCTGCTCATGTCGCGTTCACCACTCCTTCAAGTTCGCGTCGAACCATCCAATAAGAAAAAAGGCCCTCACCCAGCTCTGGATGATGGCCCCATGGGTTTCTCGTTCCTTGCACGCTCGGTTACATCATCCCGTGACTAACCTCCGGCATGACCATGCCGGTAATCTTAACGACGATGAGCAATCCGTTCGCACACATCCTGTTTTCATTAGACAGCGAACCGCTTATGCAGTCAAATTTATAATGTTTACGATTCTATAAATATTTCTAATGAAGGACTCTGGCCGATATCACAAATCCACAGTATGACTTGATTGCGATTCCAAGGCGTCTCATCGAAAAGCTCTCCCATAATTTGCTATCTATTGAGACGGTCAATGAAAGCCAAGCTCTCGATGATCACTTCGTCCGTAATCCGCATGTGCCCTCGATCTCCATAGTGCAAGAACCCATGCGTTATGCCACTCGCCTCTAGCGCCGCTTCCATATCGATTGCCTGTTGGATAGGTACAGAACCATCGTCATCAGAATGGATGATTAAAATG
>DODG01000253.1:4191-10072 GCA_003509065.1 Acidobacteriota bacterium | reverse complement strand
GCATCAAATTTTTGAATCCGATGATTTTTATGGTCAGCGATGAATACGTTCCCCTCATTGTCAATATCTAGACCCCAAGGTGACTGGAATTGACCCTCGTCAGATCCTTGGCTACCGAATTCATTTATTGACTTTCCCATGGGTGTCACATGTTGGATTCGGTGATTCATCGTGTCGCACACGTAAATTGAGTCATCACCAGTGAAAACGATCCCTGATGGGCGATCGAACTTGCCTGGGCTAGATCCCAAACTACCGAATTCCCGCTTGAAAACCCCGTCTTGGTCGAACACGTAGATTAAATGCCGCAGTTCGTCAGTTACATAAATGTCGTGATCTGACCCTACAGCCAAACAAGCTGGCCAAGTCCCTTCGAAAAAGTCAGGGTCTTTTTCTCTGAATGACATGATCATCTCTTCATCGTCTGGTTCAGGACCGATTTTGAGCTTACTCACATCGAAAAAAAACAGTGCCTTTTGAGTAATGTAAATCTCGTCGTCAGCACCGAATGCCATGCTTACTATGCCATTCATCTGTTCCCTGCCACCGACCACGCGGTCGTAGTCATATGTTCGACCCGCTGCTGATGTGGTAAGTGAGGGTGTCATTTTATCTTGGCCTTTGTTTACTTCGGTAGTTTTGGCCGTTACTTTAATATGAATTCGGGCTTTTCGAAATTTCCACCGACCACGGAGACGGCATCGAGACCCATCCAGTCCTCTACAAGGGTGGTGTATACGCTACGGAAATCCGTTGCTGGGATCAGATCTCCCTGATCAAGGTCACTGGGTCTTGTCGATGGATATTCGCCGTATTGGCCGCCTTTGACTCCTTTACCGATGGCAAGGCAGACCCCGCCAGCACCGTGATCAGTTCCGCCGCCATTATCGTGAACCCGTCGTCCGAACTCCGAGAACAGGAACATGACAACGTTCTCTGCTGCGTTGTGGGATGCGAGGTCATCGAAAAAGTCGCGTATAGCTGTAGATACCTCCCCCCATAGACGGGCGTGGGTCGCAACCTGATCGGCATGGGTATCGAATCCACTGTGATCTAGGTAAAAGATTCTCGAGCCAAGACCTGCCAGATGGATCTGTGCAATACCTTTTAATTTCTTGCCTACACTTGTATCTGCGTATTCGATGTTCGAAGAATAATTGGCTGGCGCGGCGCTTAGAATATCTGCACCCTCTAATGCATCCAGTCCAGTTTGACCAAGATAATCCATAACTGGACCTGTACCGATAGCTGGCGAATACATCCGTCTATATCGACTTAACACCCGTGACAGTTTCTCTTCTGGGGTTAATCCTGTGAGCATGCCATAGCTATCGATATTTTCCACCGTTGCAACTGGTATTCCCGGCCCCACCAAGGCCCGGAACAATGCTGGCCCCATACTGACGGCCGTTATGACATTTTCCTTATGAGGGTCTATATCCCGAATTACTCGTGCCAACCATCCCTCTGTTCCCAGTGTGTCGGGCTCACACGTATGCCAGATATCCATGGAACGGAAATGGGAGCGAGGCGAATTTTCGTATCCAACGCCGTGAATAATGGCTACGTCGCCATCTTGGTACATTTTCTGTATCGGAGCCATGGCTGGGTGAAAACCGACCTGGTCGTCAAGGTGTAATACATCTTTTTCTGACACCCCTACGCTTGGGCGGTAATCACGATAGAGTGGATCGGAGTGTGGGACGACCGTGTTTAAATAGTCGTTTCCTCCGGTCAGTTGAAGAACAACTATTACAGGGTCTTTTGTTTGGGTAGTGATTTTGGTCTCCCTTGTATTCTTACTGTCGACCAAGCGGTGGAGGAATGCTAGGCAAATTGATACTCCCTCAATGAAACAATCAGCTGGATGATTTCGGATGCTACGGCCGCAGCATTTTCACCCTCGGAGTCTTGGTCCCAATCGAATGGGCCGAATGATTTGGCATGTTCAATCAGTTCCTGTCTGATATCGTCATCCACATCGAGTGGGCCCATCAGGTCCAGACAAGCGCTGACAAGCTCATCCGCCGATGCTTCAACCGATTTCACGCGATCCATGATGTTTTTTACACCTGGACGTGTTAGATCACCCATCAATTCGGCTGTGAAGTTTGTACGTTTCATCAGCGTACCGCTGTTGATCCACTCTATTCCAGTGTGCCAACCTTCTACACTAGGGGGGTTGAGCAAGTCTTGTCCCATATTGGTGATATCTATGGCCCAGTCCATAGTTTCAGGAGATGGACGCTCGGTATTACCAACGAGTCTTAGTGTCCCGATTACTACTTCAGTTGGATTTTTCACCTTGGCGAACAGAGAGTCCTTGAAAAAGTCTGAGTTCAATATGAATCTGAGTGTGGTTCCGATGTGATAATCGCTTTCAAATAGAACCTTGGCGATTGCATTGACGGCATCAGGATTGTTTGGTGGCGTAACTGACCATGCCGGGACCTGAGGTTCGTCCTCTACGAAGAAACTGAACAGATGGCGCGCTATAAATGTAGCTGTCGCAGGTTGCGCAAGGATGATGTCGATGATTTCTTCGCCATTAAAGTTTCCGGTTTGACCCAGAAAGATCTTTTGGCCGTTGTCATGGTCGTCTGGTCGGTACTCGAACTCCCAATCCCAGCGGCCCATATAAAAACGTGGCAACTTATGGGTTAAGGTCCAGCCGGTGAATGCTCTAGAGCATTCCTGAACGTCATCTTCGGTGTAGTTTCCGATGCCCATGGTGAACAGCTCTAGCAGCTCTCGGCCCCAGTTTTCGTTGATCGACGTGGCATGGTTCTCGTGGTTGTCCAACCAGTAGATCATCGCCGGGTTTTTGGCCACTTCCATGAGGATGGTTTTGTAGTGTCCAAGTCCTTTGTCTCGGAACATGTCAATCATGTCTTCTATCTCGTCATAATGATCGACTTTAGAGACCCCGGTCGCAAAGATTTGATGGTAGAAGAGGCAAAGTTTCTCTTGGAGTGGCGCCCGTGTATTGATCATTCTCCAGACCCAACCGGCATGACCACGTCCACCCATGGTCCCAGGTTTCCACCAGTTAGGGAAATATCGAAGGAATTCATAGTAATCGACAGGTGCCTGCAGCTCAGGATGCAGCAGCTCTTCCACCGTTGCCTCATAGCCTGTAGCGACTCGCTGTTCGAGTTCGTCTCGACTTGCGCCGAACCCAGTCCGTCGCATCAGGTGTGCCATTAATTTTAAGTTTGTTTCGCTCATAGTTAACTGCAATGTCTTTCGGCAGGTCGCGACTTTAGCAGGCTGCTCGCGGAATCAGAAGGGCATTAAGCATTTTTTGGTCCACTAGGATTATATTGAGTCGATTTGAAGATTAAGCGTTTTCCTATGAAAAACCTGAGCCTTTACGGTTCGATTTATCTACTTTTTATTCAAGTTCAACGTGTTATTCTCGATCGATGAGCAAGACCCAGTCGGCTAAATATTTAGGTGAGGCACAGGAATTAGCTGCAAAAGTTGCGCAGCGAGTCGACGAGATTGATGAGGGGCGGCAAATTCCGACTGATTTGTTCCGCGATATGGCTGAAGCTGGTTTTTTTAAATTGCTGGTTCCGGAATCCTTGGGTGGTGCAGAGATGCAGCCTCTGGTTTTCTTCGAAATTATCCGCATCTTTGCCCAGGCTGATGCAAGTACGGCTTGGTGCATTAATCAGAACAATATATTTGCTACAGATGCATCACGTATGCCGGCTGAAACAGCTCGTAAACTTTGGGCTGACCGTTATTGTGTTGTGACCAACGGACCACCATTCGAGGGCACGAAAGCTATTCAAGCAGAAGGTGGATACCTTCTTTCGGGACACTGGGATTTCAGCAGTGGTAGCAGTTACTCGACATGGTTGGCGGCGCGGTCTCCTGTAGAAGGTGAGGCAGGGCCCCCTCGTATGTTCTTGATCCCTAAAGCGGACGCTATGATGCTTGATACGTGGCAGGTGAATGGATTACGAGGTACCGCTAGTTTTAGTTTCGAGTTAGATAATATTTTCGTAGAGGAGAGCCATACGTACTTCGAATCACAGGTTCCCCGTGATGATGGCTTTCTTTTCATTATTCCTAAGATTCCTCTATTTGCGCTTGGGTTCGCAACTATCTCTCTTGCATTGGCCAGGGCTTGCCTTGACGATGCAATCAAACTTGCAGCCCGAAAAGCACAGCGTGATGTTTCGGACGCGATGGTCAATCGTTCCACAGTACATCGGCAAATTGGGGAGGCTGAGTCAAGCCTTAGGGCTGCGGATACGTACTTGCGTGGAAGTGCGAGTGATTTATGGAATTCGGTATGTGAAAGCAGGCAGTTGGACATGGCCCAGAGGATTGACGTTAGGATGGCTTCCACATACGCAATCAGGCGAGCCTCGCAAGTAGTTGACGTTGCTTACGAGATGTTTGGATCAGATGCTGTTTTCAAGCGTAACCTTTTGCAGCGTAGGTATCAGGATATGCACGTTATTGTGCAGCAGATACAAGGGCGAGCGACGAATTTTGAAACAGCAGGCCGCTATTTCCTTGGCCTGGACGTAGGCAGGATCGTTTAGCTGTTTTCTCAATTACTTGCTCGGTCACATCCCAACATTTTTTATTGTGGAATTTGTGACAAAGGTGAGGATTAGACCGTTACAGAGCCGTCTTTGCCCAACACGCCACTGATTGCCTCGAGCATTCCGAGGTGACGGTTGGCGTGAGCCAGGTATCCGATCATAGCGTCACCGATACTTGTGTCGACATCGTGCCAATCGGTAAATGGTGTGTTGAACGAAAGCTCATCAAATTTTCCAACCCTGATCTCCAGACGATTAAAAACTTTTGTCGCATAGGCTCTTACTTCCGGAAGGCTCGGCAATGGTAAAGATCGACCGTTTTTATTCCCTAATCCTGAGCCTGCTCCCCACATGCCCAGATCGATCCCATTAAATCCCCATTTTTCTGCGAATTGTTCACTCTCCCATAATTCACAGGCCTCCTCCAATCCGACAGGTGGCAGCAGGGCTTGGACATAGTCAGCCCATCTGGCCATATGCCATAAATGCCATTTGCATGATGGTGCCGTACTTGTGGGCCATGTGGAGGCTTCTTCCTCAGTCAGCACGTCAACTGTTGCGAGCAGTTGAGTATTGAGGCGTTGCAGACGAGATGCGATTATTTCAGGCCCGGTTGGAATTGCCATTTGGAACTTTCATGAGATTGGGTGATGTCACAAGTTGGAGACCTTGGATGATTAATTGTGTAGCCTGGCCCATTCAGGGTCGGGGTGGGAATTAATGAAATCATGATCGAGTTCGTAACCTAAACCTGGCTTATCAGGCAGATACAGCTGTCCGTTTCGGATGTCGAGTGGTGAAGTGATCACTGAGTTGTAATTTTCAAGAGAGTGATCAGACATCTCCAGACGGTATATATTCGGTACGTTCATTAGGACGTGAGCACCGGTAATTACGTTGAATGCTCCCGAAGCGTCATGTGGGCTAATAGGAACGTAATAGGTCTCTGCGAGGATGGCGATGCGTTTCATTTCGGATATTCCGCCTGTCCAACATATGTCTGGCATGATGTAATTGACCAAGCCCTCCTGTAGGTAAGGGGCGAAGTCCCAGCGGGTGTACTTTCGTTCACCAATGCATAGGTTGATATCCGTATTGGATCTGAGTTGCCTGTGAGCGTCGAGACTTTCTGGTTGCAAAGGTTCTTCGAACCAAGTCAAGTCGAACTTCATCATCCGATTGCAGAGCTCGGTTGCAGTTGACACATCGAAGTTGCCATGGGCATCTATCATTAACTCTATTTCCGGCCCAACTGCTGTCCGTAACTCTGACATCAGGTCTTCAGCATAACTAGCTCCTGCAGCTGAGATTCGCCC
>DODG01000253.1:0-3806 GCA_003509065.1 Acidobacteriota bacterium | reverse complement strand
AAGGCCTGATACCCAAGCCTTACCTGTCTTTTGGCGTCTGCGACGCATGCATCGATATCATCAATTGGACTCACGTGGGAGTAAACCGGTACGGATTCACGCATTTTGCCACCCAACAAATCCCACACCGGACGGCCAAGGGTTTTGCCTTTGATATCCCATAGAGCCATATCAATACCACTGGCGATCGTAGTGGCAAATCCTCTAGATCCAAGCGTTCCAAATCTTCTATAGATGCGATGCCATATGCTGTCTATATTGTTTGGATCTTGGCCAATTAATCCTTCGGAAAAATCCTGTCCTTCAAGATCGTGTTTTAGCATCTCATACGCTCTGCCTACAATAAGGGCTCCACCTCCTCCAGAATTGGTAGATTCTCCAACTCCCGTCACACCTTCATCTGTGTCGATCTCAACAAATAACCAAGAACGGTTGCTGCCTTCTGGTCTTGTTAGGTAAACGCGCAGATCAGTGATTTTCATAGTTGGATTTTCTATATCGTTGTGTGTGTATCTATGGTTCCGGAAGAATTTTTAAAACCGGATTGCAGTGGAAACAGTGAATTCAGCGACCGGATATTACACCAGAAGTGGTGTTAGACTCCGCCACATTATAAAAATTCGTTACTTGAAACACAGTGATGGCATTTCGTTGTGTTACCGGGGGAATTCAACAGATGAGATTTTGCTACGGTCATCGTCGATTTACACTTTATCCGCAATCGGTGGACAGTTGGAATCTGAATCCTGACAACTACACTGAGGATTTTCTAAAGAGAACTAAAGATATTGGTTTTGATGCGTTAGAAGTGGGTGTCGAAGTGCTCTCTCAGCTCGGCACCGAACAAAAAGTTAAAGACTTTTCTTCCAAATTGAATGATGCCGGACTAGCTGTTGGATGTGTGCGAGCTGGAGGCACACTTCACGACGCTCAAAACGGACCGCAAAATAGGGCAAAGCTTACCAGCGCGATCAAATATGCTGGATGGGCGGGAGCTGAAGTGGTAAATGGAGCCATAAGCGCTCCAGCGCGTCACCCCGGTCATCCGCCTGGGTCTCTTCCGGGCAGCCAATCGGGATGGCCGGTATCTCAAGATGCGTCCCGAGATGCGATGCTCTATGTTTACGATGAACTTACAACTGTTTTTCAGAATGCATGCCTAATGGCATCCGATGCTGGCACTGACATCACAGTAGAGGTGCATCAGAACTCTCCGGTTGATAACTCGTGGTCTGCTCTGTTGTTATACGAGAAAGTCGATAGAGATAATTTTGGTATTAACCCGGATATTGGTAATGTTCTCTGGAATTATGACGTCCCTGAGGAAAGTTTTGACGAGGCTATAGATAAGCTAGCTCCGGTGGCTAAGTATTGGCACTGCAAAAACTTACATACTGTGTATCACCCTGAGAATAATCGATCGGTATTTGTGCGAGTACCGTTATCGGACGGTGAAATTGATTACCGATACGCGATGAGTGCGATGCACAACGCTGGTTACTCTGGATATATGACTATAGAGGGCGCTTCAGCGGGTGACCAATGGCACAACGACGCCAAGTCAATTACCTATGCAAAAAAAATATGGGACGAGCTGGAATCATAAACCTGATAATAGGAATCGAATCCTTCTGATGTTGCTCAGTTATCAACTTGGAACAACATCAGAAGGATCAAAAATTGGGTTTGCACTTTACATATTTTCCGTTTCAACAGGTCTTGCCAAAGCCAGTGCTGCGATACCGACAATAAAGATTGTGGCTACTATCAGGAATGCGGAATCGAATGAACCTGATGAGTCGTGAATCGCACCAGCCATCATTGGTGCGCCGGTGCCAGATGCGATCATGCCAACTTGCATGATTCCCATGATCCCGCCAAATTCTTTCATACCAAACATTTCTTGCACGACTAGAAGGGCCAATGCACCCAGTCCCCCAAAGCCGAGTCCGAACACGAATATTCCGAGCCATAAAAGGTGTGATGCATCCACCTGGGCGATAATGAGAACTCCAACCATCTGTAACGCTATGGAAAGTATCGTGGCGATACGTGCCGTGATTTTTTCACTTGCTCTGCCAAAAGCTAGCTTAGAGAAGATTCCCATGCCAGCAATGGTGCTAACAGCTGTTGTGGCCATCGCCGGCGTAAATCCGCTTTCTTCAAAATGTTGGCGTAGTTGGGTCAGTACTCCCTGATAGGTGAAAGTTGCTGCTACAAGTCCGATTGTGACCAGCCAGAAGTTTCGGTTTCTTAAGGCCTGCCGTAGACTCACACCGGCTTGGGCGGCGGCACGCGCGATTTGTGCCTGGTCACCTCGACCGGTCCGTTTCATTTCACTTTCGACCTTCTTTTCGTCCTCGACAATTACAAACAGAGTCATTACTGCCAAGGCACCCATAATCACTCCAAAAACTACGTAAGCTGTTTGCCAGTTGAAAACGACAATTATTGCTGCTGCTAGAGGTGGCATCGTGATGCCGCCGAAGTTATTGCCTGCCATGACTGCCCCCATCATTCTTCCCCGAGTCTTTGGGAACCACAGCCCTACCATCTTGCCCCCCGGCATGACAGTTGCGCCCGGGAATCCCGCGTAAACGAGGGCACTGAACAGATACCAATGCCATAATTCGGTGATAAATGGGCGCATCAAAAACCCAATTGCAATGATCAGAATTGATCCAAACATTACCGGTCTGATACCTACACGGTCGCTCAAGTTTCCGACGAACGGCGCGCATAGGCCAGATATGAAAGAAAATGCCAGTGAAAGATTAAGTTGTGTTTGTGACCATCCGAACTGTTCTTTGAGTGGGCCAGCGAACTCTCCAAACGCATATTGGGTCATTCCAACTGACAGGCCTGTCGATAAGAAAACGACCATTGCAATTGGATAGCCTCTGTAGATCTGCCTTAATTTAGTTATAAACATTATTGGCAATTAATCAGAATTTTTGTTTTAGACGACAACTTATGTGGTTGAGCTGGCGAAATGATCTCGATTATTACCAAGTTGGCTGTATACTCCGGCCGCGCTCTCATTCGAATTAGTATCAGATTCCATTTGGGGTAATTACGGTAGCACCTGAGTTGGTTTACGTCTTGGTGTGTCTCAGTCGGAACATAAAAACACGGAGTTTATTTTGAGATCTAGCAATATTCGCGCAGCTATTGATAATGGCACGATTTCACATAATCTAACGCTCACCTTTCCAGAACCGACGATAGCGGAATGGGCTGGATACGCTGGATTTGATGCCCTCCATCTGGACATGGAGCACGGTGTTTTTGATTGGGAATCGGTTGAATCCATGTGCCGTGTTGCTGATATGCATGGGATGACATGTACGGCAAGAATTCCTAATACTGAAACAGACACAATTTTACGTGCTTTTGATCGTGGTCTAATGGGGATTTTATGCCCGCATGTCGATAATGCTGAGCAGGCTCAACGCATTGCGAAAGCTTCAAGGTTCGGTCCTGAAGGCGAAAGATCTTTCGGCACATCGCGTGGTAGAGATTATGGGATGCATGGCTACACACCTGCCGAATACATGAGGGAATTCAATCGACAGGTCACAGTTGCAATTCAAATTGAAACAAAGAACGGGATTGAGACCATTGATGAAATTCTTGAAGTCGATGGTATAGACCTGATTACTTTTGGGCCTCAAGACCTTGCTCAATCGCTGGGGCACCCCGGTCATGCTGACCACCCGGCGGTTCTAGATGCAATGAGTTCGGTCGTAGAGGCTGTTCACGCACGCGGTCGCCTGATGTCTTCTGATGTAGAACGAGGCATTAAC
>DODG01000063.1 GCA_003509065.1 Acidobacteriota bacterium | reverse complement strand
ACATTCAGCGATTCCAACATTTGCTCACGCACTTGGTGCAGCAGGATACAACCCCGTTCAAATAGGCCGAATGCATTTCAACGGACCAGATCAGCTTCACGGGTTTACCGAACGCTTCGTAGGCGACCACAACCCGAATCATCTGGGCGCAAGTGAAATAGACCACGGTGAACTGAAAGGGACTCAGGGACCTGATCGTATAAGTCTAAAACTCTCCGGACGCGGCCAAAATGCATATCAGGTGCATGATGAGGCAGTAACCAAGAGAACAGTCACATTTATAGACGAACACGCAGCATCAAATAAACCTGACCCGTTCTGTCTAGCGGTAGGAATGATGCTGCCGCACCAACCATTCGTCTCTTCAAAAGAAGATTTTGATTCTTACCAGGGTAAAGTTCCTCCCCCTAAAAACCCCACGTCATTCGCAAATGAAACGCATCCTTACCTGAAGTGGTGGAAGTCTCACACAGGGCTAGAGGACGTGAGCTCAGAGGAAATCGAACGGTGCAGAACCGCATACTACGGACTAGTGACCAGGCTTGATTCTTTGCTCGGAGATATTTTTGAGGCACTTAAACGCCATGGACTCCTCGAAAACACATTGATCATATATACAGCCGACCATGGTGAACAAATAGGGGAAAAAGGACTGTGGTGGAAGCAAACATTTTACGAGGACTCCGTAAAGGTTCCTGCAATAATCTCCTGGCCGGCGCGACTTCCGACAGGAATGCACATTAACCGAGTCACAAGCCAGTTGGACCTCAACGCGACAATGCTCGACCTCGCGGGTGCGCCGCCACTCCCTTCATCGTCTGGAAGATCACTCCTCCCAATAATCGACAATCCTGAATCTGATCAATGGCAAGATATCGCCTATTCGGAATACTGCACTGAACCCGGAGACACGTCACACTCAAACGGTGACCAAACCTGGCAACACCGCATGGTGAGAAAGGGTGAGTGGAAACTCAACTATTACCACAATATGCCGTCACAATTGTTTAACCTGGTTAATGACCCATACGAGATGAACGACCTCAGTGGATCAACCGCACATGCGGACATTGTGCATGATATGACCGAACTAGTTTTGAAAGATTGGGAACCCCAATTTATCGAATCAAAAATCAGGGAACAAACCGAACATCTCGCCATAACAATCCCATGGGCTGAGAATACCTCACCAGCAGATACGATCCGGTGGGATCTAAAACCTGAATGGGATTATCTCGACGAGACATGAAAATCATATCCTAACGCCTGGAATGTCAAACCAGGTCTTTACTCCAGACCATTGACTGATAGTGCAACTTTGATGACACCGTCCTCGTGTCGAGCATACATGTCATAAGCCTTCTGAACCTCAGAAAAGTCTAGATTGTGGCTCTTCAACACGCCCGGGTCGATCCAACCGCGTTCTTTGAGAGCAATCGTCTCACGTATATCCTTTGTCGGTTGCGACGTAGCAGCAACTTGAGTGGGAATTATCTTTGCGGCCTTGAACATGAATTCCTGATGCAGGAATGAAGATACCTTCCCACCCTGCCCCGTAAGGCTGAAACTGACGAACATTCCCCAGCGTTTCACGATCTTAATGCACTGACCGAAACCTTCAGGATCACCAGTCGCATCAACCACGATGTCTATGCCCTGCCCGCCTGTCAGTTCTTCGATCGCCTCGTACATATCGTCTTTGCTCGGGTTTACCGTGTTGGTCGCACCAACTGAAAGCGCTTTTTCCAAACGAGCCTCTACAGGGTCGATTCCAATTATTTGTAACGCACCTTGCTTTTCTGCCAGCATCGTAAATGACAGTCCAATCCCACCCTGCCCTAGAACTGCTACGCGAGTACCAGCAATATTACCCATCTGCTTGACAGAGTAGAGAACGGTGCCGGTGTGTTGACACATCACCCACTCATCGATCGGCCCCCACTCGGGAACCGGAAGTATACGATCTGGAGTCTGCACCATATATTCGGCAAGTCCGCCCGAACCGCGTGTCGGCAATATAATCGCCCGCTGGCCCTCTTTAACTTCATTTGTCCTAGACTCGACGACGGTGCCAGCAATCTCATGACAACCCAAACCAGGAGCCATAGGGTAGCTTTCTTCCGGTAGATCTGCATGAAAGGTTCCATGTATATCACTTCCACATACTGAAACAGCTTCTATTTTGATCTTAGTCTGCCCGTCTGACGGGACGGGGTCTGGGAGGTCAATAAATTCAAATGTCGCAGGTGCTACGAGTCGGGCAGCTTTCAATTTTTATTAACACCTTTCATGAATGTTGGAGGCGATGAATCAACAGAAACTCTACACTTAGCCAATGTCGAGAACAATCCTAATAAATCTAACTTTCCATCATTGAGTCCTGATACATTTTCTATCGACTATCCAATAAAAGAGGAAACCAAAGTCCATGCGTATTTTGATCGCCGGCTGCCAACAAGAGATTTCATCATTCAACCCTGTGCCCTGCGAGTATGATTTTTTTGAATATATGCGGGGCGATGAAATCCAGGCGAATCACGAGGGAACAGACTCGCAAATCGGTGGGGCAATAACCGAACTTCAATCGGCATTCGGAAATGATCTTGAGTTAGTGTTCACTTTCGATGCAGAAGGAATAGCAGCCGGTCCTCTTAACCACAGTGCTTTTAAG
>DODG01000417.1:8295-8789 GCA_003509065.1 Acidobacteriota bacterium | reverse complement strand
CGACCAGGCGACGTAAAAATATCGTGCCCATCCAGTCTACGTACGTCGAGAATTTCACCAAGAATGGCAACTGAATCCACTTGGCTAGGAATGGTAACTTCGATCCGTACCAGTCCTGTCGGCGCAACCGCTTTCACTCCGCCAGGCCCAGCACCACCCCCTACCCGATCGACCAAATCCTCAACACTCCGAAATTCGCTTTGTATGACACCGCGAGAAAGCAATGTGCCGTCAGAAGTCAAAACACCGATTGTCGCGGTGTACTGTGCGAAAGCTAGACCTGCGAGAGCTTGCTCTTCCGAATAGGTATGTCGGTTCGATAAGTCGAAAGAAAGTTGAGCTTCGCCACTTTGCCTAGGAATTACCACTCTTACTCCAGCCTGCGGATCTCGACCAATGAGGATGTCACAGAATTCTCTTTGCGTGGTCAGACCTGTACCGAGAACTGAAGGACAGAGCACCTCCGTCGCTTCTGAAGAGTCTTGAACGAAGGC
>DODG01000417.1:6689-7904 GCA_003509065.1 Acidobacteriota bacterium | reverse complement strand
GGCTATCACCCGTCATGCTTTCTTATACCTCCTCAACAACACAGGAGGCTTGTTCACCAACATAGGGGGATACGATGGACGCCTCATGTTGACGGATGAGTGCGAGGAACTCTGAACGTGTCCGAGCGTCCTCACGAAACACTCCTAGCATCGCGCTCGTCACAGCCGTAGAATTCTGCTTTTCAACACCGCGCATTGACATGCAAAGATGGGTGCCCTCTAAAACTACTGCGACACCGAGTGGATTGACTTTCTTTTTAATCGTCTCAGCAATTTCATTCGTTAATCGTTCTTGCACTTGAAGTCGACGACTAAAGATCTCCACAATTCGTGGAATCTTACTTAACCCGATCACTTGATTGGTAGGTAGGTAGGCTACGTGACACTTACCGAAAAACGGCAAAAGATGATGCTCGCAGAGTGAATAGAAATCGATATCCTTAACAATAACCATCTCCGTATAATCAACGGTAAACAATGCACCGTTTAAGACTTCATCGACATCTTTCTGATAACCGCTCGTTAGGAATTTCAGCGAGCGCTCAACACGCTCTGGTGTCTTAAGAAGGCCTTCTCGTGATGGATCTTCTCCAAGGTTGGTTAGCAACCTGCGTATGATATCCAGCATCTGTTCATTGTACATGAGCGTATAAAAAGACTGACAATACTCGCGCCTTAAGAACTTTAGGCGATTCTCATAATCCTTATCAAGCCTGGAATCTTAGGAGTACGTCACGGACGCTCAACAGCTAGAGCCATGCCCATTCCACCACTCACACAAAGAGTCGCCAACCCTCGAAATGCTGCCCGCCTTCGCATTTCGTGAAGTAGGGTTACAACAATTCTAGATCCCGTGCAGCCGATAGGATGTCCCAGTGCTATGGCACCACCATTAACATTCAATCGATCCAGATTGATTGGAACATCACGTAACACTGCCAAGACCTGCGCTGCAAATGCTTCATTCAGTTCAACCAAGTCGAAAGCATCTACCGGTAAATCTAAACGTTGACACAGTTTGTGAATTGCCGGAACTGGACCAATCCCCATAATACGTGGATTCACACCGGCACTGGCCCAACCTGATAATTTCGCCAACGGCACGCGTCCCATAAATTTTGCCCGATCAGCAGTCGTTAGCATCAATGCAGCGCCACCGTCGGTAATGCCTGAAGAAGATCCAGCCGTTACTATGCCAGGTTGCCCTTCCACTTC
>DODG01000417.1:0-6303 GCA_003509065.1 Acidobacteriota bacterium | reverse complement strand
CTATCGATTGTTTCGGTCTCACCGTCACGACCAGTTACTTCGACGGGAACAATCTCATCTCGAAACTTTCCAGCCTTGATGGCCACTTCGGCCCGTCGCTGACTTTCGAGCGCGTAACTATCAGAGTCTGCGCGAGTGATGCCGTATTGACGAGCCAACACCTCGGCCGTCTCACCCATAATAAGGTTCGACAATGGACAGCGAAACCCGTCTCGATACATCGCGTCGACTAGGGCGACATGTCCCATCCGATGACCCCACCGAGCGGCGTTCGAATCAATCATGTGTGGCATGCGGCTCATTGACTCAATTCCGCCAACGAGCACCACATCAGCCTCACCAAGTAGTATCGCTTGGGCCCCACTAGCCAACGCCTGCAGACCAGATGCGCAGGCCTTGTTAATCGTCTGAGCTACGACGGTGTCCGGTAATCCGGCACGAAAAGCCACCTGACGAGCTGGGTTCGGACCCGACCCTGCTTGCCGACCGTGTCCAATCCAGACTTCGTCTACCTCTGATGGTTCAATCCCAGCATTTTGAATGGCCGCGCGGGCAGCAACTGCACCCAGCTCGGCTGGATGCACGTCCTTGAACGACCCACCGTATTTCCCGATAGGAGTTCTAACCGCACTCAAGATAACAACGTCACGATTAGGCATACTTCAGAAATCATAACAGAGTCTGCGTTAACCTTAACCTGTACGAGAGGATCCCTCACTCTCGATGCGATCGACGATGGTGGCAATCACAAGATCACCAATCACATTCAACGTGGTGCGGCACATATCAAGAATTCTGTCCACACCAAGCATGATCGCAATGCCTTCTAACGGCACTCCCACCATGGTAAGCACCATCATCAATAGTGGAATCACAGCGCCAGGTACAGCAGCCGCACCGATCGACGAAACCAGAGACATCAGGAGCACAATTAACTGACTACCCAATGAAAGATCAACGCCAAACACCTGAGCGATAAAGAGAACCGTTACAACTCCAAATAGAGAAGAGCCTGGCATATGGATAACCGCTCCAAGTGGCAAGACGAATCCAGCCACGGCATCGGAAATCCCTAGCTCCTCCTTCGCAACACGCATGGTGGTTGGTAATGTCGCAGTGCTAGACGACGTGGAAAATCCAGTCAAGAAGACAACCCGGGTTCGTCGCATAAACTCGACTGGATTACGCTTGGCAATAAACTTCACAATCAACCAGTAGCCCACAATAAAAAAGAGCGCCAAGCCACCGACGACGGTCGTCATGTACTTAATAAGATTAAAAATGATTTCGAAGCCAAAGCGCGCCGTTACACTGAAAATCAAACAGGCCACACCGAGCGGCGCCACCTTCATCACTAAACCGATAAGACCGACGGTAACGTGGCCGAGGCTTTCAAGAAAATTCAGCAATGGCTGCGCCTTTTCCTTCGACACGATCGTCAACCCAATCCCAATCATTAAAGTGAAAAAAATCACTGCAAGCATCTCACCATTGGCCGCGGCCTGAACCGGATTACGCGGGACGATCCGTACGAACAGCTCCATCCCAAAGGCACTTTCGGCTAATCCCATCGCATCCGAGTTGCCCTGATAGGTTTCCATGAGCCGTTCAGTGACCGCTGGATTCAGACCCTCGCCTGGCTTCGCAAGGTTCACAAGGCCAAGGCCGAGCAACGCAGTGACCATCGAGATACTCAACATACTCAATATTGCGAGACTGCCAATGCGCCCAAGCCGCTTCAAACTGCCTAACCCCGCAATTCCAACTGACAGTGTCGACACTACTACTGGGATTACAAGCATCATCAACGCGTTCAACCAGACCCGCCCGATTGGTTCAGTGACCGAACTGACAAACTGTTCCGTGCCAGCGGCACCATCTGTCAAGATATTGATGGTGATTCCGGACACTACGCCAACGATGAGTCCTAGCAGAATCTTTGTTTGTAGAGCCATGGTGTTGAATCGAATCACAACTGACCGCAATCACCTTACTCTGTTTAGATGAGATGTTTTATACGATAGCCAATTAAACATCAACCGACTAAGTAACCAATGGATTTAATGATGAGTCTGACGACGTGCTAGAGCGAGCCCTTAAGTCCCAGTGTTTCCGCAGATGAGCGCATAGAGGTAATGACATTCGTGATGTGCTCATCGAGACTTAATCCGAGTTCCTCGGCACCCTTACGCAAATCATCCCGACTAACGCCACGGGCAAACGCTTTATCTTTCATCCGCTTCTTGACCGATTTAGCTTCCAAATCAAGCACACTTTTAGACGGACGAACTAATGCCGACGCCGTAATAAAACCAGCCAACTCGTCGCACGCGAACAGTGTGTGCTCAAGTCGTGACTGTCTAGCAACCCCAGTCTCATCAGAATGGGACATGATCGCGCGAATCAACACTTCAGGGTATCCACGCTCGCGTAGGATCTCCGCACCGCGATACGGGTGGTCTTCAAGGCTGGGCCAACGCTCGTAGTCGAAATCATGTAACAACCCAACTAAACCCCATAGATTTTCATCTTCCCCAAACTTCCTAGCATAACCACACACCGCAATCTCAACAGCGAGCGCGTGCTTCCGTAAACTTTCACTCTTCGTATACTCCGTCAACAATACCCACGCAGTATCCCGGCTTGGTAGGTCGGAGGTCACACTCTCTTCGTCCAACTAATCCATCCCTTTCGTTGGCACACTGTTCGTTGGCCCACCACTTTCGAAGCGGTCAACGACTGTCGAAGTCACAAGATCGCCAATCACATTCAACGTCGTCCTACACATATCAAGAATCCTGTCCACACCAAGGACGATCGCAATGCCCTCTACCGGCACTCCCACAATACCAAGCACCATCATCAACAATGGAATTGAACCACCTGGTACAGCAGCCGTACCGATGGCAGTTATCACAGACAGCATGATGACAATCAACTGACTGCCCAATGAAAGATCAACGCCAAACACCTGCGCGATAAATAACACCGTTACGCCTTCAAAAAGAGCTGTGCCATTCATATTCATCGTCGCACCAAGGGGCAAGACAAATCCGGTCACGGCATCGGAAACCCCGAGCTCTTCCTTGGCAACGCGCATGGTGGTCGGTAATGTCGCAGCGCTAGACGACGTGGAAAATGCAGTCAAGACGACAACCCAAGTTCGCCTCATGAACTCGACAGGATCGCGCTTGGCCACAAAACGCAAAATGAGTGAATAGCCCACAACAAAAAAGATCGTCAAGCTACCGACGACGGTCATCATGTACTTGAGAAGATTAAAAATGATTTCGAAGCCAAAGCGCGCCGTCACACTAAAAATCAAACAGGCCACACCGAGCGGCGCCACCTTCATCACCAAGCCGATAATACCGATCGTCACGTGGCTGAGGCTTTGGAGAAAACTTCGCAGTGGCTGTGCTTTTTCCTTCGGTACGATCGTCAGTCCAATTCCGATCATTAACGCGAAAAAAATGACCGCGAGCATCTCACCATTGGCGGCAGCCTGGATCGGGTTACGTGGCACGATGCGGACGAACATCTCCATCCCAAAGGCACCTTCGGCTAATCCCATCGCATCCGCGTTACCCTGATAGGTTTCGATGAGCCGTTCAGTGACCGCTGGATTCAGACCTTCACCTGGTTTCACCAAATTCACAACAGTCAGGCCGAGCATCGCAGAGAGCGCTGTCAAACTTAACATGCTCATCATCGCGACAATTCCAATGCGCCCGATCTTTTTCAGGCTACCTAGTCCAGAAATCCCAACTGATAATGTCGACACGATGAGTGGAATGACTACCATAATCAATGCGTTTAACCAGACACGCCCGATTGGTTCCGTGACCGAGCTAACAAATTGCTCGGTGCCAGCGGCACCTTCTGTCAAAACATTGATGGTAATCCCGGAGATCGCGCCGACGGCCAGTCCCAAAAGAATCTTAGTGTGAAGTGCCATAACGCGTGACGGTAACACTGAGGTTTTGTGATTGTCAACGTCGTACAAACTTGGCCACATTACCTGTGACTCGAGCCTCGAGCTTGAGCACGCTACAATTGATTCTGCATTGCAAGTCCACGTGTAATGACAGCACGCGCCTTTCTAGTCAACCGATACTCCTCAAGAGCGTTCGGAGCTGCCAAGACCGCTTGCGATACATCCGACCCAGGCGCCAACGTGCCTCCCACCACACGACACAAAAAATCTACAAGCACATAATGATATTGAACCTGACCCGCATCATCTCGAACGATACGGTCAAGCACATCGATCACGGGCCCGACTTCCACTTGGAGACTCGTTTCCTCTCGAATTTCTCTAGCCACACCAATCGTCATCGTCTCCCCTAATTCAAGGGCTCCTCCAGGCAGGCTCCATTCATCAGCTAGTGGTTCAAACCGACGTTTAACTAAAACAATATCTTGAGCGGCTAGAACAACAGCTCCAACGCCAACAAATGGACGGTCTGGATAAACTCGAGATGCTCGAGTAATAGAAGACTCGTGAGGCATGATTAGAGTGGCAGCGAAGCCTCGGCATTCAACCCTAATGGTGCGCTCACACCAGGGTGAAACTGCCTGAGACCACCAGCTGCAATCATTGCAGCGTTGTCAGTTGACAAAGCTAGGCTTGGAAAAAACACTGGTAACCCAACCTGATTACCAAGAGCGTGTGCTTCCAGCCGAAGTTGACTATTTGCCGAAACACCACCGGCAATGCCAATTGACCGAGCACCAAACGTAAGAGCCGCGTCGCATGTATGACCTAAGAGCGGCTTGATGACAGCACGCTGGAAACTGGCACATATGTCCGCAATTTCCTGTGACGACAACTTAAGGGAACCCAGAGAACCTTTCCTCGCTTGCACATATCTCTTCACTGCTGTTTTAAGCCCACTAAAACTAAAATCAAATCGGCCGGGATGCTGGCGCATAATTACGCTATAACTCTCGACTGCTTGCGCAGCGTTGCGATCGACATGCGTCATCCTGGCTATTGGAAAATCGATTGCCAGATTGTCACCTTCACGGGCAAGCTGATCGATGATGGGACCACCTGGATAGCTTAAATCCAGTAATTTCGCCACTTTATCGAATGCCTCACCCGCAGCGTCATCTCTAGTGCGACCAATTTGTGCATAATCGCCAAGTTCTCGCACGACGTACAGATTCGTATGGCCACCTGAAACGACTAATACAACTGCCGGCAACGGCAAATTGCCATTCTCAAGAAATAGAGATTCGATATGGCCTACTAAATGATGGACAGGGAGAAGTGGAATCTTGAGGGAAAACGAAAGTGTTTTCGCGAATGCAACACCAACTAGCAACGAACCAACCAGTCCTGGACCTTGCGTCACTGCTACGGCGTCAAGAGCAGACCATGTCGTACAGGCATCATCGAGCGCCTTTTCCACGACTCCACAGATATCACGCACATGCTGACGTGATGCCAATTCCGGCACAACTCCACCCCATTCACGGTGGATGTCAACTTGAGAAGCCACTACACTGGAATCGATCTTCCAGACCCGCGTCGTCAAGTTCCCTTCCTCTACAACGACCGCCGCAGCAGTCTCGTCGCACGAGGTTTCGATCCCAAGAACTCGCACGATAGAGTCATTCACCATTGCCACACTCGCTTACGACAGAACGCAAACTGCTCGAGTACGGAGGACGACAAATACCGTATTCGGTAACGATCGCAGTGACGTAACTGCTCGGCGTTATGTCGAAGGCTGGATTCCTTACACCTACACCGGTTGGCGTAAGTTGCGTTGATCCAAAATGTGTCACTTCCCGAGAATTCCGTTCCTCAATTTTTATTTGGGCGCCAGTCGGGGTTGACAAGTCTATCGTTGACACGGGGGCAGCCACGTAGAACGGCAACTTGTGCTCTTTCGCCAAAACAGCCAAACCATAAGTACCTATTTTGTTCGCTACGTCACCATTTGCTGCAATACGATCGGCACCAACTATCACGAGATCAACTTGATCGCCTTGCATTAAAGAACCGGCCATACTGTCGGTAATAATTGTCGTATCAATGCCTTCACGCATCAGTTCCCATGCGGTGAGCCGCGACCCCTGAAGAAAGGGTCGTGTTTCGTCAGCGAATACCGTAACTTTTTTTCCGCTTTCCACTGCCGCACGAATCACACCAAGCGCTGTACCGTAGCCTGCCGTGGCTAGCGCACCAGCATTGCAGTGCGTAAGCACACGTGCACTTGTAGGCATGATGGTTGCGCCGTGTGCTCCCAGCGCACGACAAGCCTCAACATCAGCATCATGAATACGCTGAGC
>DODG01000173.1:6629-6777 GCA_003509065.1 Acidobacteriota bacterium | reverse complement strand
GCCGTTCTTTCCTTTTTTTTTGTTAGACCAAACAGTGTCGGTTCCTCGTCCTAGGTTTACGAGTCGTTCTCTGAAGTGGGTATCGCAGGTGTGTTAAATATTTCCAGTGCCCTACTGGCCGCTTCACGTTCAGCGTCGAGTTTTCGGG
>DODG01000173.1:5714-6249 GCA_003509065.1 Acidobacteriota bacterium | reverse complement strand
GATCATGTGGTGTCCCCGTCTGAGACAACAACTCGTATTTGGGAGGTTCCTTGCCATTGGCCTGAAGGTATTCCTGCAAAAGAGATTTAGGATCTTTTTTTGTTTCAGATCTAAGGGCATCATTTACATAGTCTCCCAGCCATTTGTTGACCAGAAGACTCGCTCGACTAAAGCCACCGTCAATATAAACCGCCCCTGTAACGGCTTCAAACGTATCAGCCAAATTTGAATCCCTGAGATTACCTCCAGATGTAGCCTCTCCTGTCCCCATCACCAACCAGTCACCAAGCCCAATAGATCTAGCCGCTGCAGCTAGAGTTTCTTTACGGATCACCTGAGATCGTCTGACAGTCAGGTCGCCTTCAGGTAATTCGGGCGCACCGTTGAATATTTTGTCTGCCACAACCATACCCACTATGGAATCTCCAAGAAATTCGAGTCGTTCATTCGAGAGCGGCAAACCATCCTTATGTTCGTTTACGTAAGACTGATGGGTCAAGGCAATTGTAAGAAGACTACGATCCTTAAACGTATA
>DODG01000173.1:1694-5309 GCA_003509065.1 Acidobacteriota bacterium | reverse complement strand
CGTGGCCAAGGGGGTTGCGGTCGCTTTATTTCACCAAAATAGGTACGTTCACTGGCAATACCCATGAAATGTTTAAATGCATCCATAGCTTCGTGTTTTGGTGGAGTGAACATTTTCACGAAAGTCGAAAGGCCATTTCCAAAAACAAATGTTGGGGTACCGAAAATGCCCAGTGCGCGTGCATGTTCGTGATCGTTCCCTATAGTTTTCAAAGATTTCGTGTCATCTAAAACTTCAGTGAAATTGTCGATGTCCAATGAGGCAGAAACGGCTATTTCCAATATTGACTCCCGTGTACGCACATCTTCCCGTTCAACATGTTTTGCGTGCAAGATTTTTGCCATGTATTCATTATGTTCGGCTGACCCTTGCTGCCTAGCAGCTATACCACCGCGGAGAGGCCAGAGTCCCCTGCTCTGGTAGTCGGTTCCCTGTTCCCATGCTTTCCAATCTCGTCCGTGTTCAGAGTTAACCTGTTCAAGTGCGAAACTACGCCAATTAATCTGTAGCTTGTCGCCTAATTCCTCTTTTACCATGTCCAGCCACATGCTGGCCTGTCGAACCCATGGTCAGGTGTAATCGATGAACACATCGAATTTTATTACGTTATTAATTGGCATGACTCGTTATTGCTTTCGTTAGTTACGGTGAAACGCTCATATGAATTCTAGCAACGCTACATCGAAACATTCGGGGAAAGGTTCAGCTTTAAAGATTAGTATTGAACTATCAAGTCAAATTTGATCAAAATGCCGAATTTATCTCAATTATTGATATCGAAATCAAAAGCTGGCCATATACGGGTATTTAATGCATGCAGCGAAATACTATCGCAGCTTGATGAAGTAAACGAAGTATTTGTATGTGGTGGCTTTGTTCGTGATCTTATCCAGGGGAACCCCTCTGGAGATATCGATCTGTGCGTTACAGGTAACGCAAAAAAGTTTTCAGTCGCCCTTGCTAAAAAATTAGACGCCGAAAAGCCCGCTGAATCACAATTCCTGACTTTTAAGATATATACGAATGAGCTCATGGAGGACGTGTTATCGATCGATGTTGTGACCTGTAGAGATGAGACATACTCCGGACCAGCATCATTGCCGGATGTTGAGCCTTCCTCCATCGAAAAAGACCTTACGCGCAGGGATTTCACTATCAACGCAATGGCAATATCTCTTAGTGCTCAAAGATGGGGTGAATTAGTCGACCCGTCAAACGGTTTCGGAGACATCATGCGAAAGCGCATCAAGGTACTGCATGAATCGAGTTTCATAGATGATCCGACCCGATTATTCAGAGCAGTGCGTTACGCTACACGCCTTGGGTTCAATATCGATTATCGTACCAACCAATTAATTACAAACGCTCTAGGAAACGTTGACCTTCTAAGTGGTGCAAGGGTTCGAAATGAATTCGAACATATCCTTATGGAACCAAAAGTTTCGGAAATCTTACGTCAGTTGGAAGAGCTTGGTCTGCTGAGTGCGATCACACCTGGACTGCGCGTGGGATCAAAATCCCTAGAAATCATAGACGCCCTCCTACAGGCGGACTCAAAAACCCACGAAATCGAAGATTTACTGGCAGCAGCCACGTTCAGTCTCAGTACGCAGGAAGCAGAGCAAACAGCCAATAGGTTTGACGGGCCACATAACTGGACAATTTCCATTTTGGGAAATGCGAAGTTGGCGTCCGTGGTAGGCATCTTGGATGACCCTTCAATAACTCGTAGCGAGGTGGCTGATGTTCTAAATCCGATTCCAGTGCAATGTATAAGTGCTTATATTGCAGCAGGATCGACCTTACCTCGACGAGGAAGATTGGTCGACTTTATAGAAACAATTCGATTCGAGAAACCAGATATTACCGGTGACGATCTTATGGATGTAGGCGTGCCGGAAGGTCCTATCATAGGCCAACTTTTAGACTTAGTGACACGGGCACGTTTAGACAGGAAGGTAAATTCGAGAACAGAAGAACTCGATTTAGCCAGAAGCCGACTTCCTGAATTTCTCACTCACGACTGACATGCCCTGTCACTGATGCGAGTTAAATTCCATCATCAGGTAACGCGCGGTCAACATGTACTCCTCCCCAAGCAATCGCACGCTGTGCAAGTCGCTCACGGTGGAACATGTATTGGTTTGCAATTGCCGAATATTCACCAAAATAATCGCGAGCCCATTCAGATGCATAACTGAGGCTGCATGTCTTCGAGAGTCCATACCACTTGCGAAGCGCTCTAAGAATATGGCGATCAACGATGAACGACTCGGATTTGTCCAGAGAAAATGCGAGGACACAATCCGCAATTTTTTCTCCTACACCATGTAACTGGGTCAGTGCGGTTCGGGCATCTGAGTAGGAAGATTCTCTCAAATCTAAGAGATTCAGTTGATTGGATGCTACGGCTTCAGCAGCATGCACAAGATACTTAGCCCTGAAACCAAACCCAAGGTCGCGAAGGAATTGCTCCCCGGCTTCCAATATAACTTCAGGTTCAGGAAAAACTACATCGGTGGGATTTGGACCGATTAGATAACCCAATGCCTCAGCGGCGGATCCGACATTGAGTTTTATGCGTGCAATGTTGGATGTGCTGGAAGTAATAAAACTGAAAAGACATTCCCAAGGATCCTGTCGAAGCACACGGAGGCCAGGATATCCATTTAATGCGGGCCCGAGACACGGATCATCAGAAAATCGCTTCGAAAATCCATCAAGATCCTGGCCCGATCCAAGGTAATGGCCTGCAGAATGGTACAGTCCAGAAATATCCTTATCGTCCACCGCAGTGACTTTTACGCCACCTTCCGATTCGCTGACACTAACAGCCCTACGACCGATAACACCTCGATATCCTGAATTTTCAACCGCGTGCCACCGAAACGCCTGGCCGCCGTCTAGCGTCGCCTCGATATCCACGAAGCCCAGTGGAAGGAAAACTGACTGTTCAGTCAACGCATTGTGTTCAAAAGTCGTCATAGGGATTGTTTATTACGCCAGTTTCCCAAAGTTTCTGATAGGCGCTCAACACTCAATCGACGAACGTTACATTTCGGCAATGCCCGCTGGAACTTAACACCATAGTTTTTGCGGACGATTCTATTGTCAAGAATCACAAACACTCCGCGATCCTTCTGTGATCTTATTAATCGACCAAAGCCCTGCCTGAATCGCTGTACCGCTTCAGGAATACTGTAATCATTGAAACCATCTTCTAATAATTCACTCCGTGCAGCAACGATCGGATCAGAAGGAACAGGAAAAGGCAACCTTGCCATCACAAGAGCGTCGATTGAAGCGCCCTGGAGATCCACTCCTTCCCAGAGACTGTTTGTTCCGAGGGCAATTGTAGGAGTAGGTTCCGCAAGCATTCGCATAATACGAGCTGGCGGGCCATCGGACCCTTGAGCAATAACCCGAATTCCTAAGGTTTTTAGCAAAGGCGAAATCGCTTTCCGAGCGTTATCCAAAGCGGAAATCGAGGTGAACAAAACTAAGACACGACCTGCACTCGCTTTCGCTATATCTACAAGGGCATCAGCAGTTGCTTTGGCGAATCCGGGCTCTCCTGGCGCAGGTAAATCCTCCGGGACAACAATTAAAGTATTT
>DODG01000173.1:0-1364 GCA_003509065.1 Acidobacteriota bacterium | reverse complement strand
TTTTTTTCATAATCGTATGGTGAACCGAGAACAAGATCCTTACCTCCATCCATACCAATTGAAGATCGATATCGTTCAAAATTGTTTTCATATGCAACCGTTGCCCCAGTTAATACCACAGGACGTTCGGTATTAAATATCGCTTCGTTCAAAATGGTTGAAACGTTGAGAGGGGCCCCGTTGATAGTTGTGCCGCGCCTGCCACTTTGACTACGAAGCCAATAAACTCCATCATCTTTCGGTTCGGGTATAGCCTCCCGGAGAGCTGAAACCGCCGTTTCAATCGAATCTCTTATCGAATGGCCGTCTAGGACGAGCCCCTCGTCAGACTTATCTTTTGAGGAAGAGGCTTGCTCGCACAAAGTTGCGAGATATTGGCAGACTTCCAGTAAGCGGGTGTTAGCGTTCTCCCAGACGATTTCAAAATCACTCCAAATTGGCTGTGTGCGCACAGCACTGGTCAATCGTACTTCCGAGTGCTGTTGAGAATGGTTCTGTGCGTCAGTGGCAATCTGGGCCGCTAATTTGAAGAAGGTAGAGGTTGTTTCAATCGCAACTTCCACTGCATCGGTAGCAGCGAGAGCCATATTTTCTGAAGCGTCGAGCGGATTGCTATCCGTTTTCGAAATAACCCTAGCCAGCTTTCGGCAAACACCTGAAGAACCAATCAAACGCCGTAACTCGTTCTCAAGCTGAAATTGATTAACTGAAAAGCCAAGATGGTTTGTGGCAGCTGATTCAAGATTATGCGCCTCGTCGATTATTAAAACATCATGTTCTGGAAGCAAGCCACCACCCATAGCTATATCCGACATTAACAGAGCATGATTAATAATTACAACATTAGAGTTGTTAGCATCGTTGCGAGCCTTACGTAAAAAACAAGGGCCATCATTTGTCGGACAGGTCAAGGCCCCTTGACCAGAAAATCTATTGAACAACGATGACATGCGTCCGAGAGCCAGCTCATTTCGGTCGCCAGTCTCTGTATCACTTAGCCACACCATAATCTTTGATAACAGTTTCGACTCAGTTTCATCAGGTTCCGTAGTCAATACTGAGTTTTGCCAACGCTTTATACATAGATAATTTGCCCTACCCTTTAATTGCGTGGCCCGAATATCTCCTGCTGATGCGCCATAGTTGCTCAAGGCTTCGGTGGTTATTGCGATGTCTTTACCGATTAACTGCTCCTGCAAATTAATAGTGTTTGTAGAAATCACGACTCTCGCTCCGGTATTCAGAGCGTGGAGCACGGAAGGAATAAGGTAAGCGAGAGATTTACCAACACCAGTACCGGCTTCTACTACGAGGTGATGCTGAGACTCTATTGCTCGTGCAACCGCTTTCGACATCTCTATCTG
>DODG01000019.1:12115-13329 GCA_003509065.1 Acidobacteriota bacterium | reverse complement strand
TTATGAAAAAGCTAATGTTGAAGTACGTGTACTAAAGAATGAAATTGACGCTGTAGCGTGGGCTGAAAACGCTATTACTACAGATGGTTCTGAGCCCCCGGGCTTCGTGGTTCCAGATACGCCAAACCCTGATCAATACCACAGCATAGATGGGTTGTTCAAGGTCATCGGGGAGGCCCTCGATAACGATCCGTCTAGGGTGTCTCTTGGTTTTGACTCAGTATTTGGATTCCCAACATCCGTGGTTATCGAGTTCCCACCTGGCAGTGAGCACAAAGACGTTTCATTTTTTGCTGCCCAAGTAGTACCTATACCGGGCCCACCTGAGTGACATATGAAACCAACTTGATGATGGTTAGTTCAGTTATTGTCGGCTGGTAGGGCATATGTCTGCGAGTACACACTCCCCGCAAAGCGGTTTGACTTTAAGGCAAACTTGCGCTGCATGGATGTCTAGTTGCGCGTGGAACTCGCCCCAGACCTTCACGTCTGCTTCGAGATTGTTGCTAAATAATTGCTGGTAATCTTGGTAAGTGTTCCCACTGATCTTCCACCCGAGTCTGTCGACTATCCGGCGGGTGTAAGTATCTATGATGAAGCTCGGTTTTTTTGCAGCGTATAAAATTATGTCATCAGCCGTTTCGTTTCCGATTCCATAAATGCTCAGAAGTCGTTTACGTAGCTCAGGTAGTGGATGGGAGAATAATATCTCGTCATCATTGTTGTATTTACAGGTTATTATTTTGGCAAATGCTTTGAGTTTTTTGGCTTTGACATTGTGATATCCCGATGAGCGAATCACACCTGCGAGTTTGGATTCTGTTGTGTTTTGAACGGCTTTATAGCCCCATATTCCTTCTGCGTGCATATTAGCAAGCGCTATTTCGGCATTTCTCCAAGTTGTGTTCTGTACAAGAATCGCACCAGTAACTATTTCGAATCCTTGCTTCGCGTTAAACTTCACGGGCCACCATTTCAGTGGACCGTTTTTGTTCAATAAACGGTTATATATTTGCTCCAGGATGTTTCGGGTCGGATCAACGGACAATGTGTGGTAAATCCTCTAGGTTATTTGAATGTTGGACGTTGGCTGTGTGCGATAATTGGCATTCGCTTTGACCGCGTTAAGCTAAGCAGAGATGTTAACGCTTGGAGGCACCTTTGGAGACGATGTTCGAAAAGCTAGATGCTGCTGCAATCAAAATGAACAGCTT
>DODG01000019.1:9429-11738 GCA_003509065.1 Acidobacteriota bacterium | reverse complement strand
GCGGCCTTTAACCGGGCTATCATCGATGCCACAAAAGATGTTGTTTCTGCTTTCAAACCTCAATTTGCTTACTATGAAGCTATGGGGATCAAAGGTTTTAAGATTCTTGAAAAAACCATACAGCACATCCGAGATGTCGCACCGGATCATATAATTATTGGTGATGGAAAGCGTGGGGATATTTCGACTACTGCAACCGCCTACGCGACTGCGATGTACGAGATATGGGATGTCGACATAGCTACGATCTACGCCTATCAGGGTAGCGATTCGGTCGAGCCATTTCTGAACTATCCAGGACGAGGGGTGTATATCGTCTGCCGTACCTCTAACCCTAGTTCACGCGATATTCAAGATTTAAAGGTTGATGGTGATAACGGTCAGACTCAGGTGTTTGATCGGGTAGCAGATATGGCTGATCGCTGGACGGCAACCCAGAATGTTGGGATCGTGGCTGGAGCAACTTTTCCTGATGATTTACGGGCCTTAAGAACACGGCATCCTGAATTACATTTTCTTATTCCGGGTGTAGGGGCTCAGGGTGGGGAAGTGGAAGAAACTACGAGAGCAGGAATGAATGAACACGGAAAGGGATTCCTTATTAATTCATCTCGTGGGATCATTTATGCGTCCAGTGATCCTTTGTCTTTCGAGAGCGAGGCCCGGCTTGCAGCTGAATTATTGCGTGATCAGATAAATGATGCTTGCAAATTGAAATAGATTTTGCTTGCTTGGATGGTTAATGCTCAATAATTTGATAGGTTTTGTGAATGTCAGGAACTTCGTTTAAGGTTGGAGAACGCATAACCCTCAAGAAACTACACCCTTGCGGCGGTCGTGATTGGGAGGTTTACAGAATTGGTGCAGATATTGGTATGAAGTGTTTGAAATGTTCACGAAGAATGATGCTTACACGTCGAGATGCCGAACGCAAAAAAAAATCTAGTATCAGTGGTGTTGGTGCTAGTGATGAGGCAGAATCCGGATAACGTCCTAATAAGTGACGTTTGATTGAGGTGAAGGCTAGTGTTCGGTGTACCATTTGAATCGATTATTAACGTCGCTTGGAACAACGAATTGTCTATCGTTCCTCGAGTTGGAGGTCTGCAAAATGATGGAGCTAGTCATAGATAGCATTCGAGTCAGTTTGCTTAACCATCAACGCGTTGTAATTCTTAAACAAAAAGATACTGAGCGTTATCTTCCGATCTGGATTGGTCCGCCAGAGGCCGATGCGATTGCTGTTCGACTTCAAGAAGTGTCGGTCCCCCGACCGTTGACCCATGACCTTATGCATAACTGCATCAAGAGTCTCGGCGGGACCATAGATCATATAGTTGTATCGAGTATGGAGAACGACACTTACTTTGCGACTATAGTTGTCCGGCTAGGTGACAAAACTGTTGAGATTGATGCCCGTCCTTCCGATGCACTAGCGCTTGCAGTTAGAGCCAATGTTCAGATATTCGCCGCTCCTGAAGTGATGGAAAAGTGTGGGGTACGACTCGATAAAGACAGTGGCCTTGCGGTTGTCGGTACCGACGAGGATGCTAATCCTCCAACGAAAGCGGGTGGTCCTGTAGGGGAGGAAGAACGCGAGAGATTGTCAGCTTTTTCAGATTTTATAGAATCGTTGGATATTGGGGATCTCGACTCTGATGGCGAATCTAAACCTGAGGGCGACGAGCCTGTTGCCGGGGACTAAGGTCAATCAATCAATTCATTAAAAAAGGTTGATTAAGTGGAAATTTCGTTTTGATTTCGATGCCTTCGTGATAACATTCTCAGTCGGTCACATAGAGCAGGGGATTACCTGTGCGGGACACACCAAAGTCGCTAACTACTGATAGCGAAGAAAGCTGTTCCGCTCACAATGTCTCCAAAGACTCAAAAGATGGCTGGTTCGCAACTATTGCGTTGCTAGGCAGAGTGGGCGGTATAGGCTGGTTTGTCGGTATTACTATTGCCCTGGGCGCTTATGGCGGATATTGGCTCGATAGACAATTTGGCATGGCACCTGTCCTTACAGTTTTAGGGCTGGCGCTGGGTGTGTTGGCAGCTTCTGTTGGCATGGTCCGGCTTCTCAGCGTGATTCGACGGGATCGGTAACGGCCAGTAGAAAACGAAAGAGAAATAGGTACAAGCCGGTTGGGGAAACTTTTCTCTAGTCCCAAATTTCTTGCGATCGCCATCGGTGGAGTGGCAGCACTTTTAATTTCCGTCGCGGGGGGAGCTCTCGGGGCGTCTTTCGGATTTGGATGGCTTGGCGGTCCAATACCGTTTATTTCAGTTCCTGCTGAGCGAGTTGC
>DODG01000019.1:2702-9116 GCA_003509065.1 Acidobacteriota bacterium | reverse complement strand
TGCTGAGCGAGTTGCTTACCTTGGTAGTTATCCACTTTTGAACTCGACTGTGATGTTTTGGTTCGGTGGGTTGATCCTTATCTTTCTTGCTTGGCGGGCCACCAGAAAAATGTCTGACGTACCATCGGGCTTGCAGAATCTGTTTGAAGTGATTTACGAGTTTTTCGGCAACACGGTGGATGGTGCTGCTGGTGGTACTCCGAAAGCCGGACGGCGCTTTCTTGCCCTAGTTTCGACCATATTCCTTGTGGTGGTGATTATCAACTGGGTCGGAATTCTTCCAGGTGTGGGGTCAGTAGGAAGGATTGAAAGCGTTTCCGAGTGGGTTAATCATCACTGCCATCACTGCTTATATGACTCCGATTCGGACTCCGGATATAAAACCGGACCAGAAGATGTCGAATCTCTCATGCATCTGTTGGAAAAACATGGAGATGACACGTTTGTGGCCTTTGACGGTGTGATTGTTCCCCTCGGGAGGGGAGAACAGGCCAGAGTTCCTCTTAATAAGATTATTACTTTCAACGAATTAGAGCTTCGAGATGAGATTGAGAAAGCTATACATGACGGTGATGATTTAAGTACCCTTCCGATACTGGAAAGCATTCATAGTGATATCAAAGAAGGTGTTGTGCAGGGTGAATTTGTTTATAAGAAAGAAGATTTCAAAGGAAAAACCGTAGGCCTGATCGTCCCTTTCCTTCGAGGCGCGAGTACTGATATCAATACGACACTGGCAATTGCGATCGTTGCAATGTTCACAGTGCAGGTTTGGGGCATTAGGGCGCTGGGTGTTCGTGGATATGGGGGCAAGTTTTTTGTCAATCCGATTTCCCAAGGCCCGATTGCAACCTTTGTAGGTATCCTTGAAGGGTTTGGTGAACTCACTCGAACTCTCAGTTTCACTTTTAGGCTTTTTGGCAACATGTTTGCAGGTGAGATACTACTGATCGCTATGGCCTTCCTGTTGCCGCTAATCGGAATTATCCCATTCATGGGTCTAGAGTTGTTTGTGGGCCTTATCCAAGGGTATATATTCGCAATGCTCACACTAGTATTTGGTGTAATGGCAGTCGCTAGTCATGGTGATCACGACAGCCACGCGGAGGATCACTAAAAAAGGTCTTACTAAATTACATGGAGTGCGGTGGCGAAAATATCGTCGTGATCAATCACCGCCACATAGATCGAAGTTATTAGGAGAAATCAGTTGGACGCAGAAGCTACAAAGTACTTGGGGGCAGCAATCAGTATCGGGGTAGGTGCTATCGGCCCTGGTATCGGTATTGGTTTGTTGGCAGGGAAAGCCATGGAGGCCATAGGACGTAATCCTGAGGCCACAGGTCCTGTCCAGCAAAACATGATTTTGGGACTTGCGTTCGCAGAAGCCATAGCAATTTACGCTTTGGTTATCGCGATCATCATACTTTTCGTTTAGAAAAACTAAAGGCAATCGACTATTCATATGACGGCATTAGCTTGAGTATGTATCGGGTTGTTTGCAGATAGTAATTACTGCCGCACGCGTTATATAAAGGGAACGGATATGGAAGCGCTTGGAATAACACTACAGCAACTGCTAACTCAGTTAGTCAGCTTCCTCATTCTCTTTTTCTTGCTGTATAAACTGGCGTATGCCCCTATTGTGGGGATGCTCGACAGTCGTGCTCAGAAGATTAAGGAAAGTTTAGAAACTGCTGAGGCTGCACGATTAGAGGCAGTGTCATCAGCTGAACGAGTGGAATCAGAAATCTCGGCAGCTCGACAAGAGGGTCAGAAGATAATAACGGACGCTCGCGAAGCTGCTTTAAAACTTCGCGAACAAGAACAAAACCGTGCAGCAGACGACGTCGAAACGATGCTTAATCGCGCAAGGTCTGAAATTGTTCGCGAAAAAGATGCAGCGGTTGAAGAGGTTCGCAAAGAATTCGCCGGGCTGGCGGTAACAGCCGCAGAACGGATTGTTGAACGGTCACTTGACGATAAGTCTCACTCTGGCCTAATAGATGCGGTTTTGAAAGAAGGACTGAACGAGAGGAAGAACTAGAGAACCTGTTAAAGGTTTTTGATTAACAATGGCAGCAACCGGAAGAAGATACGCACAGGCAGCTTTTGAGTTAGCTAAAGATCACAACTCCCTTGATGTATGGGAAGAAGGCTTGGCGCGAGCTTCCGAAGTTCTCTTAGATCCAGATGTGTTGAGTTTTTTGGATGCGCCACAGGTTACCGATAGTGCAAAACTTGACGGTCTAGCCACGCTTCTCCCAAGCATTGATGTGCTGGTTCGGAATACGGTGAGTTTGATGACGGTCAATCATGATGTGACTAAATTTGTGGAAATGTACCGCTTATTTAGTGAAATGGCTGATGAGTATCGTGGCATCGCAAGAGCCGAGGTAGTCACAGCCGTGCCATTGGACGATGCGCAGCGTGATAGATTGGCAACAGGTCTTGCGAGTTTGGTGGGGCGCAGTGAAGTGAAAATTACAGAAAATGTGAACCCCGACATAATCGGTGGAGTCGAGGCGAAAGTTGGCGATCATCTGATTGATGGGAGCACACGAACACAATTAAGGTTGATGCGAGATTCATTGGCCGAGCGGCCAGTTGATTGAAGGCTAAACGGTTTTCCAAATCAGGTGGCTAGAGCAAGACGGGTTTATCCCGGAGAGAGAGTTCGATGGCAGTACGAGGTCAGGATATAGCCTCCGTTATAAAGAGGCAGATAGAAGAATTTGGTGGAGATCTAACCCAGGTCGATATTGGCACTGTTGTAGAAGCTGCTGATGGTGTAGCTCGAGTGCATGGTCTTTCCGGGGTGCGCTACAGCGAGTTGCTTCAGTTTCCCGGAGATATTTTTGGACTGGCACTGAATCTGGAAGAGGATAGTGTGGGTGCTGTGATTCTTGGTGACTACCTTAAGATCAAAGAGGGTGACGAAGTTCGTAGCACCGGTCGAATTATCGAGGTTCCTGTCGGCGAAGCTATGAAGGGTCGGGTTGTTGATTCACTTGGACGTCCAGTGGACGGGAAAGGTGCTATATCCACATCTGAGTCTTATCCGGTCGAGAAAATCGCACCCGGGGTGGGTGCCCGACAATCAGTAGATCAACCCGTACAGTTTGGTTTGAAAATTGTCGATGCGATGGTACCGGTTGGTCGAGGACAACGTGAACTCGTCATTGGCGATCGCGCAACTGGCAAGACATCAGTTTGTATTGATGCTCTGATAAATCAGAAAGACAGCGGTATCGTCGGGGTTTATGTTGCTATTGGGCAGCGGGCATCGAAGGTAGCTCAGATCGTCACTCGGTTGGAAGAAAATGACGCGTTAGACAACACGGTTGTTGTTACTGCGAATGCTTCTGATCCGGCACCTATGCAGTACTTAGCTCCTTATGCTGGTTGTGCGATTGCAGAATATTTTATGGCGCAGGGTAAAGATGTTTTGATCGTTTATGACGACCTGACAAAGCATGCTTGGGCCTACCGACAGATGTCACTGTTGCTTCGCCGACCTCCAGGTCGAGAGGCGTATCCTGGGGACGTCTTTTATCTTCATTCTCGTTTGCTAGAACGCGCGGCTCGTCTGAACGAAGAAGCCGGAAGTGGTTCCATTACAGCGCTGCCTATCATTGAGACACAGGCAGGTGACGTGTCGGCTTATGTGCCGACTAATGTTATTTCCATCACGGATGGGCAGTTATATCTTGAGCCAGACCTATTTAACTCTGGTGTTCGGCCTGCAGTGAATTCAGGTCTTTCAGTCACTCGTGTGGGTTCAGCTGCTCAACTTAAGGGAATGAAATCAGTAGCGGGGTCGTTGAAGTCTGAAATGGCACAGTATGCGGCACTGGCGACTTTCGCACAGTTTGGGACGGATGACCTTGACGCTGTGACTCGCAGACAACTCGAGCGTGGGGCCCGAATAACCGAGCTTTTGAAGCAAGATGAAAATTCGCCATTATCTTTTGAAAATCAGGTTGCTGTGTTGTATATAGCCAACGAAGGAGCCCTTGATGATGTGGCTGTGGAAAACGTTCGAAGTTTTGAGGAGCAATGGCATCACTACGTGGCGGCTAACTTGCCGGATGTTTTGAAATCAATAGCAGAAGCAGGAGATTTATCTGACGCTGACAAGGCGAAAATCGACGAAGCAGTGGTCGCATTCAAGCAGACCGTCACCCTTTGAAGATCAGTATTTCATAACTGATTTAGTAGAAATAAGAATTGCCCAGTACTAAAGATTTCCGAGACCGGATCAAATCGGTTTCTAATACAGCGAAAGTAACGGGAGCGATGCAAATGATTGCCGCTTCCAAAATGACGCGGGCTCAAAATATGGTGCGTGATGGCCGACCTTATGCTGATCGGATTCGTGATGTGTTAGGCGATCTCGCGGCGCTTGCAGCCCGAAATGAAGAATCTGAAACGGTAGATCTATTGAAGGTTCGTCCGGTGAAGAAGACCTTGATGTTACTAGTGACTCCTGATCGAGGACTCGCTGGCGCTTTGGTTGGAAACTTGCAACGAGAGGCTGGTAAGTTTATTCAGGGGGCAGAAGGTGAAGTTTCAGTTATCGCTGTCGGGCGAAAGGGTGAACGATTTATCACTCGAACTGGGGGAGATCTTTTAGCGGGTTTCTCTGTACCGGATCGACCTGTGATGGATGACACTGTTACCGTAGGGAGGATGCTTGTGGAGGAGTACAGATCCGAACGAGTCGACCGAGTTGTTTTGATCTATGCTCAGTTCATTAGCACGGCTGTTCAGGAAGTAACCATTCGTCAATTGTTGCCCGTCGAGCCGCCTCAGCGCGGGGAAGGCGACGTGCAAAAATTGCAGCAGCTTGATTACATCTATGAGCCAAGCATCTCTTCAGTGTTGCGATCGCTTGTACCTAGATATATAGAAACGCAGGTATATCACGGGATTCTTGAAGCGTTTGCTAGCGAACATTCGGCTCGGATGATCGCTATGCAAAACGCGACCGATAATGCGCAGGAGATTGTCGAGGGTTTGACTCTTGATTTGAATAAAGCGAGGCAGGAATCTATTACTGCCGAGCTTCTTGATATCGTGGGTGGCGTAGCCGCCCTGGAAGGCTAAAAATACTGCCCGTTTTGGGCGGAGATACAGACCAGGAGAGCCTAAGTAATGGCCAAGGGTAGCAAAGGTAAAGTAGTACAGGTAATCGGCACGGTTGTGGACGTTGAGTTCCCTGCTGACGAATTACCTGAGATTTATTCGGCCGTCGAATTACAAAACGACGGTGAAAAGTTGGTGCTTGAGGTTGAGCAGCATGTTGGTAATAGCTGGGCTCGTTGTTTGGCTCTTGGAGCGACCGAAGGACTAGCGCGAGGGGTAGAGGTGGTCGATACTGGTTCACCTATATCAGTCCCTGTGGGAGCTGCTTCACTTGGTCGGCTCATGAATGTGCTTGGTGACCCCATCGACAACGGACCGACAGTTCCGGCTGACGCTGAAAGGTGGCCGATTCATCGGAAGCCACCTGCCTTTGATCAACAGTCTGGCACCACTGAGGTTCTGGAGACAGGCATTAAAGTGATGGATCTGATTACCCCTTTCGCTAAAGGGGGCAAGATTGGTGCGTATGGCGGCGCGGGAGTTGGCAAGACTGTCATCATCACTGAGCTTATACGCAACATAGCTCAGGAACATTCCGGTGTATCTGTGTTTGCCGGTGTGGGTGAACGCTCACGCGAGGGTAATGATCTTTGGCATGAAATGATCGAATACGGCGTTATGGATTCCACCGCCCTAGTTTTTGGGCAGATGAATGAGCCACCCGGAACTCGGGCGCGAATTGCCCTGACGGGCCTGACAATGGCTGAGTATTTCCGTGATGTACAGAAACAGGATGTACTTCTTTTTGTTGACAATATTTATCGGTATATTCTTGCGGGAATGGAAGTTTCAGCACTTCTGGGACGAATGCCATCTGCGGTAGGTTATCAACCGACACTTTCAACCGAAATCGGTGACCTGCAAGAGCGTATTACTTCGACTAATGATGGCTCTATCACGTCTTTTCAAGCCGTTTATGTTCCGGCAGATGACTATACCGATCCAGGAATTGTGACAACTTTTGGTCATCTGGATGCCAATGTGTCGCTTGACCGAGCCTTAGCTGCACAGTTCCTGTTTCCGGCTGTTGATCCGCTGGCTTCAAATTCACGAATCCTTGAGCCTGCGGTCGTGGGTGATGATCACTACAACGTAGCACAATCAGTTCGTCAAGTTCTGCAAAGGTATAAGGATCTTCAAGACGTCATCGCTATTCTCGGAATTGAAGAACTTTCTGAAGAGGATCAGGTTACCGTTGGCCGTGCACGTCGGATTCAACGTTTTTTGACCCAACCATTCTTTGTTGGTGAAGTGTTCACTGGTATG
>DODG01000019.1:835-2319 GCA_003509065.1 Acidobacteriota bacterium | reverse complement strand
GACGGTAAACATGATGATCTTCCTGAACAAGCTTTCTACATGGTCGGAACAATTGATGAGGCCGTGGAAAAAGGTAAGAAAATGCAAGAAGAGGCTTCAGCCGCCAGTTAAGTTTTGGATTTATGAGGACTTGAAATAGATATGGCCAAACTGCAATTAGCTGTTGTAACCGCGGAAGGTGAGAGCTTTTCCGGTGAGGTTGACGCGATTGTCGCTCCAGGTGAAGTAGGTGAGTTCACTGTTCTGCCTTCGCACGCTCGTCTCATCACCACCTTGTCTCCCGGAATCCTCCGTTTGGAGCAAAATGGCGATTCAATTTCTCTTGCATTGACTGGTGGGTTCTTAGAAGTCTCAGATAATCGGGTAACGGTTTTGGCTGATGCAGCCGAGCACGATGATGCTATCGATTTGGAGCGTGCGGAATCGGCGCTTGCACGGGCTGAGGAGCTAATTGCAGATGCTCCAGCGGGGATTGATCTTGAGCGAGCAATGTCTTCGCTGAGGCGTGCACGGGTTCGTGTAAATCTTGGTCGGCGCCGTAGGGATCGCAGGGGACCGCAAACGGGTTAGCTCAACCTGTGCCTTCCGCTGGACATGTGGGTAATGAACACCCGTGTCGACTCTCCTAAACTAACACTTGGGCCTTGGTCGCAACTTTTAGTTACTCCATGAGCCTACTTCATGTAGTAAGTCATCGATTGGAGAGATAAAACTGGGTCGATGCTATTGACGTTTACGCTGTCTGGAACTTTGGGAGACAGTGGTGCGTAGTTCAGAATTGATTTGATACCTGATTTAACCAAGGCGTCAATCACCTCTTGGGCGTGATCGATGGGGACGGAGACAATTCCTATTTTGATATCCAGGGTTTTTACGGCGGTAGCGAGTTGAGAAAACGATCGGACACGTAAGCCTGAGATGTTCTGCCCCACAATGTCATTGTTTATGTCGAATGCAGCGAGGATGTTGAAACCTTCAGGAGCGAATCCAGGATAAGAAACCACAGCTCGTCCCAGTCGGCCCATTCCAATCACCGCAGCGTTCCACGCTCGATCTAGTCCCAAAATCGAGCGTAGTTGTTGTTCGAGCATTGTGACGTCGTACCCGCGACCTTGTTTTCCGAATCGTCCAAAATATGAAAGGTCTTTGCGTATTTGTGCGGGTGTCATGTGTAACTGCAATCCGAGTTGGTCGGAAGATATGACCGGATTTCCTTGACTTGAAAACTGCGTCAAAACACGCACATAAAGGGGAAGTCGACGGATTACGACTTCAGGCACGACCAATTTGGTATTCACACTGCCATTGCTGTTCATTGCTGCCATATGAGGTGTCGGACATATCCTGAGAGACCTTTGAGGTGTGCGTGTTTTTTTATCACAAACTATGCAAATCGGGTACCTCTGGTGATTGTAGTTCTGGGTGTAACTGGATTTGGCTGTGCGGTATCCCGCCAAGGATTTAAGTCTCTTTAGCTAACGATT
>DODG01000019.1:0-484 GCA_003509065.1 Acidobacteriota bacterium | reverse complement strand
ATCAGCTCCATCGGATTAAATGAAAAGCTCCGGCTGTGTAAACAGCCGGAGCTACGAAAACTTAGCTTTAGCCGTAATTAGGCAGCTTCTGTCGTGGTCAGAGGTTTTTCCTCTATTGCCCGTCGGGCCGATTCTTTCGAGTCTACAGTGAACGAGCACTGTAGGCACTGCAAGGTTTTGCTGTCTGAGAATATGACTAGTTCAACATCACCATGGCACCTAGGGCACGCCTTTAAATAAAGCACTTTTTTCCTTCTTCTTCTTTCGTCCCCGCCAGTATTTGGTCGGAGCATTACAAACTCTTGAATCTGATTTGCGTTACGAATCCTGTAATGGTATTCCCTCCACAAAACGATCTTCGAGAGATGGTACTACGAATCTTTTTGATATTCAAGTTTATATAGGTAGAATTCGTAAATAAAACGATGAACATAGTATGCCAGCCTTTAAACCTTACGAAATCATGTATAAAGTTGACATGGTA